>JAHHHZ010000017.1:300000-397210 GCA_019359095.1 Pleurocapsa minor HA4230-MV1
ACCTGACCCTCATCGCTTTGAAGTAGGTAACTCATGGCACCGTGCAAAACACCAACTCGTCCCTTGGTTAAGGTAGCAGCGTGTTTTTCTGTTTCAACGCCTTCCCCAGCTGCCTCAACGCCGATGAGACGCACTGTCGGTTCGTTAACAAACTCGTGAAAGAGTCCGATCGCATTAGAACCACCGCCGACGCAGGCTAAAAGAATATCTGGTAATCCTTGCCATTTTTCTCGTGCCTGAGCGCGGGTTTCCGTGCCGATGATGGCGTGGAAATCTCGAACTAGCTGGGGATAAGGATGCGGCCCTGCAACGGAGCCAAGAATATAGTGTGTGTTCTCTACGTTTGTTACCCAGTCACGGATTGCTTCACTAGTAGCGTCTTTGAGGGTACCCGTGCCTGCCTTTACAGGAGCAACGGTTGCGCCCATTAGCTTCATGCGGAATACGTTGAGTGCCTGGCGTTCCATGTCGTGAATGCCCATATAGACGATGCACTCTAATCCAAATCGAGCGCAGGCAGTGGCAGTAGCTACTCCGTGCTGTCCAGCTCCCGTTTCGGCAATAATGCGCTGTTTGCCCATGCGTTTAGCGAGAAGTACCTGCGCTATAGCATTGTTGATCTTATGCGCCCCCGTGTGGTTTAAATCTTCGCGCTTTAGATAGATTTGCGGCCCGCTACCGTGCTTAGCATAGTGAGCGGTGAGTCGCTCGGCAAAGTAGAGAGGACTGGGACGACCAACATAATCTCGCAGGAGATCTTGCAGTTCTGCTTGGAAGCTTGGTTCGCTGCGATATTGCTTAAAAGCAGTTTCTAGCTCGGCAAGAGCTGGCATCAAAGTTTCTGGCACGTACTTACCGCCGAAGCGTCCAAATCGACCCAGCGGATCGGGACGAGATTGTGTTGTTGAAGTTTGAATATCTGGTGTACTAACCATTTTTGATCCTCTAATTTGTGTGTAAAAGACGCATTTATATAAAACAGGGGGTTTATAGCACGGTTGCTTTTTCTTTCATCGGCGCGATCGCTGTTTTCAGTTCTCGACAGAGGGACTCAATCGCCTGCAATCCTTCTGTTGGCGTACCCTGAGCCAACCGTTTAACAAAAGCACTACCCACGATCACCCCATCTGCTCCCCAATCCATAACCTGGCGAGCCTGTTCGCTGCCAGAAATACCAAAGCCAACGCCAATCGGTTTATCGGTCATTTGGTGCATTTGTGTTAGTAAATCTTTGACCCGTCCCTGAACTTGCGATCGCACGCCTGTAACTCCTGTAACGCTTACTAAATAGATAAATCCCTGAGACTTTTGGGCGATCGTGGCGATCCGCTCTTGAGAAGAGGTAGGAGCGACCAATAAAATAACTTCAACACCGACGCTGGCAGCCGTTTCTAACAGTTCGGCAGACTCATCGACAGGTAAATCGGGTACGACTAATCCTTGCACTCCTACCTGGGAGATTCGCTTCATAAATGGCTCGACACCCAGGTTGAGAATCGGGTTGTAGTAAGTGAAGAGAATAATTGGTGCCTGTAGGTCGGGACTAACCGACTCGACCAGCTTTAGCACCTGCTCTAAATTAACCCCATTTTCTAAAGCGCGAGTAGCTGCTGCTTGAATCACGGGCCCGTCGGCTAGAGGATCTGAGTAGGGAACTCCTAGTTCGATCGCGTCAGCACCGTTACGATCTAATATTCGTAATGCCTCGGCTGTCGTTTCCAAGTCTGGATCTCCAGCGGTGATAAAGGGAATGAGAGCGCACTGTTGGCGCGATCGCAATGTTTGAAAGCATTGAGAAATTGTAGTCATTTGTCTGATTAGTAGCTAAGTAGGTGGGTGTAATTAAATTGGAAATGAGGTTAGGGAGTAACAAGTAACGAGTAACGAGTAACGAGTAACGAGTAACGAGTAACGAGTAACAAATAGCTCTAAGGGTAGGGGTTTGATCAATTATTTTGCCTACCTACTTATTGGTTATAAATTTTGAGCAATGGGTGCGACTGATGGCTGCACTACCTCTTTTTCCTCGTTCAGAATTTTGCAGACGGCCTGCTCTATGTCTGGCTGCTTGACTAAAGACTCTCCAATCAGCACGGCACGCGCTCCCGCTTGAGCCACCCGTTCTAAATCGGCACGTTCTGACAAACCTGACTCGCTAACTACTTTTATTCCCCTGCTCTCTATCTGTTCTCGCTGCTGCTGAATTAATTGTTCGGTAGTTTTAAGATCGACAGAAAAGTTTTCAAGATCGCGATTATTAATTCCGAGCAGGCGCAAGCCAGTTAAAGAAAGGGCGCGATTGAGTTCTGCTGCTGTATGCACTTCTACCAATGCCGTCATGCCTAGAGAATGGATCGTGTTTAAAAAGTCTTGCAGATCGCGATCGCTTAAAATAGCAACGATAAGTATTACCGCATCGGCTCCTGCTGCTCTGGCTAAGTAAATTTGGTGAATGTCGATGATGAAATCTTTGCATAGCAGCGGTAAAGATACGCTGCGACGAATCAAATGCAAATTATCAAAACTGCCTTGAAAAAATTGGCTATCGGTTAGCACCGACAAACAGGTAGCACCAGCTCGTTCATAAGATCGAGCAATACTAACAGGATCGAAGTCTGCTCGAATAATTCCTTTACTTGGCGAAGCTTTTTTCACTTCGGCAATTAAGCTGGGATGGCTATGACTTGACTGTAAGGCTAAGAGAAAGTCTTTGGCTGGTGGCACTGCGCGAACTTGACTTTTTAGCTCCAGAAGAGTCAGCGAAGCCTGCATTTGAGCTACTTCTTGTTCTTTATGCCAAACAATTTCTTCGAGAATATGACGTGGTTCAGTATTAGAAGCCGCAATTTGGTAGCCTTTTCCTACTTGGTGAGGCACTCGACGACGAATTTGTATACTTTGACTGGACTTAGCGTAGCTTTGAATTACGTTTTTAATAATCGACAAGCCAACTCCACTTCCTAGGGTCATAATCGACTCTGGGTGAAACTGAACCGCAGCGATCGCCTTAGTTTTATGTTCGATTGCCATGATTACGCCATCTTCCGACAGTGCGGTTATTTTCAGTTGCTCGGGCAACCTGTCAGCCTGAGCATACAGGGAATGGTATCGACCGACCTCAAAAGATTTCGGAACGTTTTGAAACAGTGCTGAATCTTCAACAATGTCAATGCGAGACGTTTTGCCGTGTTGGGGATAATCTAAAATACCTAGTTCCCCTCCAAACGCTTCGACAATACCTTGCAGTCCCAAACATACGCCAAAAACTGGCAGTTCGCGCCGAACGCAGCTCATAACGGTTTCGGGAACGCCAAAGTCCCTTGGGTTACCAGGGCCAGGAGAAAATACGACGAGATCGAAAGCTTGGCGATCGAATATCGATTCGCAAAAACCGTGACGTAAGGTAGTAACAATTGCTCCAGCTTGACGCAGGTAGTTAGCTAAGGTGTGTACGAATGAGTCTTCGTAGTCGATGAGCAGCACTCGCTTTTGAACTCGATCGGGGGATTCTTGGCTTTTGTTGGCTTTAGTCGTTTTCCCACTCTTGTCAGTCCGATCGACATAGCTTAGGGTCTGAAACAGGGCAGCAGCTTTGGTAAGGGTTTCTTGTTCTTCGGCGACAGGATCTGAATCATACAAAACAGTCGCTCCTACCCGTACTTCGGCAATAGAATTTTTAAGCCGCATTGTCCGCAGTGTTAGACCTGTATTGATATCACCGTTAAAAGCTAAATAGCCTACAGCACCACCGTACCAGCGCCGAGGGGTATGTTCGCGCTCCTCAATAAACTGCATAGCAGATCGCTTGGGCGCACCTGTAACGGTGACAGCCCAGGCGTGGGTCAGAAAAGCATCGAGGGCATCAAATTCGGGGCGCAAAATTCCTTCAACGTGATCGACAGTGTGAATAAGGTGACTGTACATCTCTATTTGACGGCGACCAATTACCCGTACCGAGCCTGGCTCACAAATTCGAGACTTATCGTTGCGATCTACGTCAGTACACATCGTTAACTCGGCTGCATCTTTATCAGAGTTAAGCAGCAGGCGAATCTGAGCAGCATCACCGATCGCATCGACACCACGACCAATCGTACCGCTAATCGGGCAGGTTTCTACGTATTTACCCTCTACCCGCACAAACATTTCTGGAGAAGCACCGATCAGATATTCTCCCCCCAAATTAAGCAAGAAGCCATAGGGACTTGGATTTATTTGCTGTAAGGTACGAAATAAATCTGTAGGCGAAGCTACGCAGGATCTATAAAAGTTCTGACTCGGAACAACTTCAAATAAATCACCGCGACGGAAGTATTCTAAAGCTTCTTCTACCTTCTTGGCGTACTCGCCTGGTACATGATCCGATTCTCGTTCGGGCGTTAACCGCTCTGCACGGTAGTCGATAAATTCACCAGTCCGAGGCATTCCTTGTGTACTACCGTGTTCAGTTTCAAACTCATATTGATATCGATATGCTTGCAAAAGATAGTAGTCTACAACAAACAGCTCGTCAGGCAGATATAGCACCAAATCTCGCTGGTCGGCAGAGCGATCGCGATGTTTGGCAATTGACTCGAATTGGAAGACTAAATCGTAACCAAAAGCTCCATAAAGTCCCAGTTTTTCGTCTTCACCACTATAAAAAACTTGAGAAATTTCGCGGATAACACTAAACACAGAAGGTTGCTTACTTCGTTCTTCTTCGGTAAAAGACTGGGTTGTCTGCTGGATGGAGCCAACAATACTATCTTCCTCTACTGAAACCTCTTGAAGCTGCGGATGTCGGTAAAGGCGATCTCCTAAATGGGACAAAAGTACTCTGCCACGTTCGTTGAGGGCTTTTAAGGTAAAGTGGCGATCGCGTGTCGTCAGCTCTAAAGGCGGATTAACAAATCCAATTGCCCACCGTTTGTATCGTCCAGGATATTCATAGCTACTAACTAACAACCCTCCCCGTTGAGAATCTAGACACGATAGAACGGATTCTATCGCCTCGTCCATTTGCATCTTAACGGTAGAGCGAGAGACTTGAATACCACCTCGAGTCGTGTAGCGATAAGAATTTGAAGTCATAGAAAATTTCAAAAATTCTAATAGTGTTATGCAAACATGAAGATAGTTGCTCTTTTAAAAGCAAAAATACCAGAGTAGACTTAATAAATTAATTTCAGGCACTGCAAAAGTAATGAAATAATGCAAATGCAGATATATTTAGAACTTAGCAATTACTTGCGTTTCACTTCAATGAATAATCTTTAGGTGACTTTCATGAATAATCTTTAGGGTGGGTGAGCAATCTTTTTGCTTTTTAACCAACCTCTAGATCGCTGGGTACGTTTCAGTCTTCATATTTCACTCAATTTTTTCATTAAAAGTTTGTTGTTTAGAAAAAGTGCGATTTAATTCTTAAATCTCTATCATTCTGGATTGAATCAAGATCAGCCAAACATTACTTGTAGCAACAATTCTTTTGACTATTCGGGGTTATTTGCGCCACACAAATCGAAACAAAAGAATCTCAATCAAAGGATTATTCATTGTCTCTTCACTCAAAATTTTCTAAGCTTTTTATGAAGCAGAATTGATATTGTTCTAAAAATTCTTGACCTACAAACAATTAAGGTTCATGAGCTTTTAACTAGAAAGTACTTGTAGCCACCTGCTACTAAGTAGGGAGGCAAAATAATTTATCCTAAAGGATACACTTCGTTATCAAACTCCTACCCTTAGAGCTATTTGTTACTTGTTACTCGTTACTCTCTAACCTCATTTCCAATTTAATTACACCCACCTACTTAATTACACGGTTGTACTTATCAAGTGTTTAGGCGATCTCAATTCATACTGACTATTACGTTTTCTAATTCTACTAGTGCAATGCGGTGAGATTAGCATTGACAGGAATTTGATAGCGTCAATGACATATTTTTACAGGCATTTAATTCAAACTTATGGACTTATGGAAGAAACATTAAACGAATCGATAACCGAACCAACAATGGAGGCTGATTTTAGTGGTACTGACACTGGTATTGGCAATACCGATAACGGTAATGGCAACAACTTTCTCGGCGACTCTGAGGGAGAATCTGGCAGTAACAACCAGGCTGACGGTAACGGTAACTGGTTTTATGGAAATGATAACCAAGCTAACGGTAACGGTAATTGGAACTTTGGCGACGGCAACCAAGTTAACGGTAACGGTAATTGGAATTTAAACGAAGAAAGCGGTACTACCTTGGACTCCGTTGTTGCAGGAGAAAATAATTCTCTCCCTAGTAGCGGTCTTCCAGTCGATGCACTTGGCGGCAATAACCCAGTTCTTGCTGGTGGGAGCGATACGCCTACGACCGTTGGCGAAGGTGAGACAATAGATACGGCAGATCCAACTGGCAATCAAAACACTGTTAACGGTAACGGTAATTGGAATTTTGGTAGCAATAACGATACTTATGGTAACGGTAACTGGAATCTTGGCGATAATAATGAAGTTAGCGGCAACGGCAATCGTCCAAGTGGTGACGACAACAGCATCTCTGGTAACGGTAATCGTGTCACTGGTGACGGCAACAGCATCAATGGCAATCGCCTCAGTTTAGATGAAAACGACTTAAACGTATTGGGTAATGGCGATCGCTATCTCCAAACCGATACAGACGGCAATGTCTCCTTAATTAGCGATGAGTCTGCAAGCGATTCTAACTACACTTTCGACTTTGGCGGTGTGGTTGAATCGTCTGCGGATGGCGAAGTAGATGAGCTTCTAAACGGAAACGAACTATCGGCCGATGGCGATTTGGCAGGTCAGGATGTCATTGACCAGGTTTACGGCAGCTTAAACTCTGGTATGGGTTCTTTCGCAGATGGTGGCGATGCTGTAGATAGTGCAGCGGGAATCTTCCCAGAAGGAGAAATTCTGGGTGACGCATCTCCTGACGCTCTAACTGTTATGTAGGGCAGATGAGGCTTAATCGAGCAAGTCTTTCGTAAATTCTATCTTCCGTGCTTCTGGGCTGCAAAACAACAAATTGACGGGAGAAAAGGCTATCTGCGTATAAGCGCTTTGTGGTCGAGAAGCATGTTCTAGATCCGAAGGTGCGTCTTTCTATAACTCTTTCGTTGACAACTTTGTAAAATTTCACAGGATATTAAAATGGCATTTGGTGATAATTCTGACGGTCAAATGGGCGATTTCGGTGGCGATACTTCTGAAAATACCACCAACTCGGCAAACGAGACATACGACTTCAGCTCTTTTGAAGCTGAGCAGCAGGGTGGCGATGATGCAAACGAATTATTAAGGGCAAGTCCCTTTGGGCCCTTGCTAGATATTCCTGGAGTCGATGGTGCAGAAGATATTTTTGGGAATGTTGGTGGCGATGCTGGCGGTTTGGGCGGTGATGCTTCAACAATGGGCGACTCTGGAAGCGGTGTTCCTAGTGGCAACCCTTTTGCTAACTTTAATCCTCTTGAGGATGGAAATCCTCTGATCGAAGGGGACGAACCTGATGTTTCTTTCGGTAGTGCTGGCGGTCAGATGGACGGTTTTGGTGGCGATACGTCTGAGATTGAAAATGCCGATAGTGGTGCCGACAATAGTAGCGTATCTAGTGTATTTCCCGAAAACGCAGGCAGCTACAACTATGATTTCTCCCAGGTAGAAGGTCAATATGACTTCTCCAGTAATAGTGGAAATTCTTTTGCTGGTGGCATTCCTGCTGATGTTGGCAGCGAAATTTCCTGGGAAAATAGTAGTGACCAGGGTAGCAACCCATCTGCAACAGGTGACCTTTCTTCTGCTGACACGGGAAGCTCCTTTGGAGGCACGATGGACAGCTTTGGTATATAGGGTAAATGTAAATGTCAAGACCGATTGACTAATTTAGCTACTCGAACTAACCAGAGTCGCATTGCTTAGTTGTCAGTGCGACCCTGGCATATCCCTTCAAGTAAACATCATTTTCTCGCTGTGACTTAATCTCCACATCAATCTCCACATTGTTACCCTTGGTAATTAGACAAAAGCAATGACTAAAAATTTGATTCCACTAAACTCAGGTAATGGCAATAACCATGCCATTGGCAACGGTAATGGCAAAAGCGCGATCGCCTCGCAATTTCAAAACGGCAACGGTATTGCCCAGCTTTCTGTCGCTCAGGCAATAGTTCAAGTCTTAGAAAATCTAGGAGTCCGTGAGGCATTTGGCGTATCTGGAGGGGCAATGGCAACTATTTGGAACGCTCTGTCTAATAGCTTGTTTATTGATGTACTGCACTGCCGTCATGAAGGAGGAGCTGCTTTTGCAGCAACTGAAGCTCACTTTGCCAGCGATCGCCCGATGGCGGTCTTTACTACCGCAGGGCCAGGTATTACCAACGCTCTTACTGGACTGCTGGCAGCGCGGGATGAAGGAGCCAAGATTATTTACCTCTCCGCCTGTACCTCAGCTTCGCAGCGCGGACGTTGGGCAATTCAGGAAACGAGCGACTATACAATTCCTAAAGGTGGCATCTTTACCTCTGGTGCTTTATTCAATTACGCAACAACTTTAGAGTCTCCCCAGCAGCTTCCCCAAATCGCTCGTAGATTGGCACTAGGCTTAGCACAGCCAGGGGGATTCGTAGCTCATATTAGTATTCCGACAGGCGTTCAGTCTATGCCGATTGAAACTCCTATCCCAGAAGTCAACCTTGCTCCTGCGCTTCCAGTTCCCAGCCAGAAAACGGTGGAGACAGCAGCACAATTACTTTCCGAAGGCTCCTTTGCAATTTGGGCAGGTTTCGGAGCGCGAGGAGCAGCAGCAGGAATCCGCGAACTAGCCGAAAGATCGGGAGCAGCCGTTATGTGTTCTCCTCGTGCCAAGGGTATTTTTCCTGAAAATCATCCCCAATACGTGGGTGTAACAGGCGTAGGTGGACATGAATCAGTGATGAACTATATGCAGGATTGTTCGCCTCAACGCATTTTAGTACTAGGAACTCGTCTTGGCGAACCGACTTCCTTTTGGAGCAAAGATATGATTCCCGCTAAAGGATTTATTCACGTCGATATCGATCCGAAAGTGCCTGGGGTTGCTTTTCCATTTGCAGATACTTTACCGATTATTGCGGATGCAAATATTTTTGTGCAGGCACTGCTTGAACATTTTCCCCAGCAAACTGAACAAAACATCGCCCTACCTAATCCCAAACAAGATGAGATTGCCCCAACTGACAGCAAGTTAGTTAGACCAGAAATTCTGATGCAGGCAATTCAGCGTATCGTGGTTGAGGGCAGCGACGCAGTTGTTCTATCTGAGTCGGGAAATTCTTTTACCTGGACAACTAATATGCTCAGGTTTCCCCAAGCCAATCGCTACCGAGTTAGTACTGGAGTTGGCTCGATGGGACATAACGTTACTGGTGTTATCGGTGCTGCCAAAGGGCGTAACGGTAAAGCCGTAGCGATCGTCGGCGATGGCTCGATGCTAATGAACAGCGAAGTCAGCACAGCCGTCAAGTACCAGCTTCCTGCTGTCTGGATCGTTCTTAACGATGGTTACTACAATATGTGCAATCAGGGGATGACTCTTTTGGGTATGAAAGGGGCAGACGCTAAACTACCAGACACGAATTTTAGTCTCATTGCTCGCGGTATGGGTGCCGAAGGTATCTGCGTGGAAGCGGAGGCTGGGCTTGAGTCAGCTTTAAAAAAAGCGATGGCAGCAAAAGGCCCAGTGGTTTTAGATGTCACCATCGATCCTACTCGTTTTGCACCCTCTAAAGGACGCAACAAGAGCCTCAGCGCGCAGGGTGTTAAATCTACTAAACAGGTGGAGAAAGGAAAGCAAGTTTCGTTTCCGTTAGTTTAAACCCTAGCAAAATCAGTACTCCAAAACTAGAACAGGGGGAATTGGGTTAAGTTCCCTCTCCTAAAACGACAGGGGGCTTGCCTGAAAGAAGGTTACACCCTTGTCTACCATGGCTACATCTTCGGATATGTTACTAGCTATTGTGTCGCGTGAGTGTCGATCAATTTTCAATGTCCTTTTGCCGATGCCTAATTTTACAATTTTGCTTTTTGCTGGACGGCGCAGCGATCTGGTGCAATCGCTTGAAGTCATCAAAGCTAATAGCGATCGAGAATTTTTGGTCAACTGGATCTTTTTTTTTGCACTGACATTTTTATTGTCCCAATTTTTTTCCGATAAAAAGTAGAGCTTAATAGAATCAAATATGCTTGAATTTCGGTAAAAACACGGTTAAATTACACCAGCTTATTTATCGATCTACGTAAATTTAACTAAAAATTGTTTAGTCGTTCACCTAAAAAATTTTCACTTCGTCAACAAATAGTTAATTGGTAGAGCTTGTTGCATCCTGTTATCTTTTTTTAAAGAAGCGTATGTTTTTTGAGACTTGTCTTAGAAAGCAACAGTGATATCTCTATTGGATTTTACTCGCAAACTACTGCACCGATAAAACTTTAAAGAATTGAAATTAGACATAAAAGATCAAGTCAAGCTGACTTTACTCAAGGAAATCGAAATAGGAAGTAGATTTTGTTGACGGCGAAAAATAGTGAACTACAGCTGGTTTTTTGTCAATTCAATTTTCGATAGCTTCAATTTCTTTATTGATAGCGACTAGTAAACTTAATTTTAATGAATACTAACAACAGCCAAGTGTCAGCTAAGTCAGGTGTAGCAGGAGAGCAAAGTGGAGCTTTTTGAAACTGTTACACAAATGGGTCACGAACAAGTTCTTTTTTGCCACAACCCAGAACAAAATTTAAAGGCAATAATTGCGATTCACGACGCTAGCTTGGGTTCGGCAATGGGAGCAACTCGTTTGTGGCCCTATGCTAATGAAGCTGATGCACTGCGAGACGTTCTCCGCCTTAGTCGTGGTATGACATATAAGGCAGCCTGTGCCAATATTCCCGTTGGTGGTGCTAAAGCCGTAATTATTGCCGATCCGAAAGCTAAAACCAGTGAGCTTTTGAGAGCATATGGACGCTTTGTTGACAGCTTAAACGGACGTTTTATCACTGGACAAGATGTAAATCTTGTTCCCCAGGACGTGCGGGAAATTAGTCAGGAAACCAAGCATATTGTTGGAGTAACCGAGAAATCTGGAGGGCCTGCTTTTATAACAGCACAGGGAGTCTTATTTGGCATCAAAGCTGCGGTAGAGTTTAGCTCAAATAAAAAACTTAACGAGCTGAAAATTGCCGTTCAAGGATTAGGAAATGTTGGTAGTAATCTATGCAAGCTTCTCTCTGAAAATGGGGTAACTCTTTTTGTCACTGACATTAATCCTGAAAAAACGGCAGAAATTGAGCGTCTTTACGGAGCTACAGTTGTAGACCCCGATCAGATTTATAGTCTCGATGTTGATATTTTTTCTCCCTGTGCTTTGGGAGCAACTTTAAACGATTCAACAATTCCTTTGCTCAAAGCCTCAATCGTTGCTGGTGCTGCTAATAATCAGCTTGAAAACGAACAGCTACATAGCAAACTCCTTAAATCCAGAGGAATTTTTTATTGTCCCGACTACGTGATTAATGCTGGAGGCTTGATCGACGTTTACAACGAAATGATTGGCTACGAAGAAGAGAAAGTATTTAAGCACCTAAACGGCATTTATGACACCTTGCTAGAAATATTTAGCATTGCCAAGCAACAAGACATAACTAATTTTGAGGCTGCTCAAAAATTAGCAGAGCAGCGCATCAAAAAAGCGCGATCGCAAAAGGCGACAAAAGAACACTAACGAAAGGATAGATTAATGGAAGAAAATACTTTTGCTACATCTGCGTATATTGCCACTTCTGCCACAACGGCTTTTGACTATCTTTGTAGCTTAGAAAATCTTGACGACTGGACTCTTTATAGTCGCATGATCGAGAAAATCGATGAAGATACGTGGTTAGGCACTGCCTCTGGTTATCAAAACAATCTTTACTACCACGTAAAGAGAGTAGAAACCCCATTCTTGCGCGGAATCGAGTGGCACTGCGGGGTTGAATACCAAAAATACTTTCAGGTTTATCCTGTTTTTCTTTTTACCCCAGACTACATTGACCCAGGAACAGACGAACAGGGAGTTTATTTTCACTGGCTCAGTTTTGTCGACCCCAAACGGCGATCGCCAATGATTATGCAGGGGATTGAAACTGTCCACACTTCTGAATGTCGCTCTTTAAAAGCGATTTTGGAACGCAACGCTGGCAAAACCGAAGCTACCCAAGGGCGCTATCGAATCGATACTGACACTATCTATATTGATGCTCCAATTGAGCTGGGTTTTGAATACCTACAAGATCTGCGCAACATGGAAGACTGGGCGCATCTTTTACGCGCTAACGGCGAGATTGCGCCAAATTCGGGCAGTTTTCTGGACGAGTACAACCAAAAGGTAGAAGTTAGCCTGCGGATTAACGACCTCAATAACTACTACCTAATCGAGCAAAACTTTTATTACCCCGACGACGATTTTACTCAGCGTTGTCCAACTATTATCATTCCTTGCTCCTACGCTTTCGGCGACCCAGATGCTAGGGGGTTTATCCAGCATCGGATTACCTTCTGGCCCGTTCACCAATCTCTGCGTCGTGGCAAGCTACAAATTCAGGACTATGGGGCTGAAAGCATGAACGTTAAGCGATTATTGGAAGCTAAAGCAGGCAACACCAAGACGTTTGATCGAGGAATGAGCTACAAACCTGCTAATTTGGAAGCGATCGCAGCCTCCGTCTAAAGCTAGTTTAAACTCACGAGATTGCAAAACGCGCATCCAGACGGAAATCGCCAATATTATGGCTTTGCGTCAAGATGAGTGGGAACTTTATCTATTCACATTATTTTTTACTACGTAAGCAATGCAACTTCAGCAAATGATTTACTTAGGTTTTCTCAAGCCGAATTGAATCAATAAAAACATTATTAGCGATTATCCCTTATATCCAGATGCGACATCAAGGCTTTTCGTTAACCGTGAAAATGAAACTTTGAAGGAACAAACTCCCCCAATACTCCCCCAATAAATAAAATGGACGAAACTTTGAACGAACAGACTCCCCCAGTAGATGCAGCCCCTGGTAACGAGGACGTAACATCTAGCCTCCCAGCCCAATATTCTGAAGGCAACGCGGGCTTTTTTAACCGCCAGAACGAGGCTGTCCCAACTGCCGTTACGGTCGGCCCTGACGGCGCGCTCTATGCCTCTGAGTTGAGCGCGTTGCCCTACCCTGAAGGCTACGCTAACGTGGTGCGGATCGACAATCCAGAGGGTGATGCTAGTTATGATGGAGAGACTCCAGGCGGTGTTAGCCAGACCTATGCCAGTGGCTTTGAGCAAATTAATGGTCTAACGTTTGACGAGGAGGGGGCGCTTTATGTCCTTGAATACGTAAACGGTAGCACCGTATACGACCCGTCGCTCCCAGTTGAAGAGTTGCCAGCGAGTCGTTTGATTAGGGTCGATCCAGATGGCACGCGTCAGCAGATATCTGGTGAGGAGCTGCGCTTCGGCAATTATGTGTTCGCCCATGAAGGCAAGATTTATACCGCAATTAACAACGGCGACATCGACAAGGGGCAGGTGCTTGCATACGAACAAAACCCTGAGACTGGTGAATGGTCGCACGAAGTCGTTGCCGAAAATCTGAATAATCCGCGTGGCATGGACATCGGCCCCGACGGTAACCTTTACGTTCTTGAGGTAGGCAAAGGAACGCCAGCAGACGACCCAAACGTTGACGACGCGCTAAGCGTTGAATTTATTCCTGGTTTGGTTAGCCAGCGCGCTGGGTACACCGCTGCGATTAGCCGAATTGACCTTGAAAATGGTGGTCAAGAGCGAATTTACGAGGGTTTACCTTCTACTGTTGAATACAACCCAAACACTGGCGAGGATCGCATTGTATCCATTGGTTCCAACGGCATGGCGATCGGCGACGATGGTACGGTGTGGATTTCCTCTGGTGGCGGTCTGTCGGATGAAAGCGCTGATGCGTTAGGCGAGTTCGGCGAAGGTTTGCGCGGCGTACTGAAGCTTGATGGTTTGTTCGGCGAAGATCCTTCGCAGGCGACCTGGACTCCAGCATTTGATTCGGTGCAATACGCAGGTGAGAATGGGCCTGATGGCGCAACCACACTGTTCAACACCCAGAGCAATTTGAACGATATTGAGGTTGGCCCCGACGGCAATCTTTATACCGTCGATGCAGCACGCAATGTAATGTACGGTCTTAGCCCAGACGGTCAAGAAGTAGAAAGTGTCACCGTGCTGCAAAAGACTCCGCCAGTACTGACTCCAGCACAATATGCCTTAGTTAAAGAGGCGGGCGGTGACCCAACTGCTGACTACAGCGTCGAGATCTCCGAACGTACATTTAAAGGCGAGAACGATTTACCCGATACGCCAGGCAGGCAGCAAGCGCTAGCGAACGAGGCTGTGGCTTCAACCGAGGGCGGCACAAATGGTGAGATACCACCTGAAGGAAGCAATGGTGAAGCGCCTAGTTCTCCTCCCCAGCAGGACATTCCCTTAGAAGAATCTGCTAATGGCAATGGCGAACCCCCTCTACGGGGTGAGGATGCTGCGGTCGGTACCACTTTGGGCGAGGGGCAAGAGGCTGGCAACACTGAAACCCTCGTAGCTACAACGGCGGACGACTTACCAACAGAGGTACCAGGTCTTGACCAAACAACGCCTCCTCCAGAGGGTTTAGACGCAAACCAATTCGATCCACTCAATCCTGGTTTGGTGCCTGGTGTCGAACAAAGTGTACTGACTCCTGGCCCAATCGATCCGACTAAGCCTGCTATAACTGAGGGTAATCCGTTTGCTGAGTACTTCGATCCGTTTTTCGGTGTGTATTCACCAGCGGAGGGAGAAGAACCCGTGCTGCCAGACGGAGAAGATGGCTACAAAGTTGACGACCTGTTCGTGTTCGGCGATCGCCTGACTGAAAATGGTGGTGAGTTTGGCAAGAACGCTGTAGCCCAAAGTACGGGCGCTAACCCTCCTTACGATGAGGCTCCCTACTCACCTGACGGCAGCTTCACAGACGGCGAGAACTGGACTACATACCTGGCAAGTATTCTCGGCGTTGAGAACGAGGGAGAGCAAGACACTAATTTCAGCTATCTTGACGCTACTGCTCGTGAATTAGAGAACCCTACCGATCCGTTTGGCGAGGCAACAGAGTTAAATAGCTTCGCTGGTCAAATCGATACCTTCAAGCAAACCTATGGCACGTTCACCGAAGACGACTTAGTGGCCGTCAATTTTGGCGGCAACGATCTAACCTTGCCTCCAGAGGAAGGCGTTACACCAGAGCAGGCAGCCCAGCAGTCAATCCAGGCTACTGTTGACGGCATTGCCAGCCTGCAAGAATTAGGTGCCGAGAACTTTTTGGTCGGACTTGTCCCGCCAGTTGAGCTAGCGCCAATCTTCAATGAGCAGGATTTTTTAGACCTTCTTGGTGTCCAGCCTGGTTTCTTCGAGCCAATAGTAGAAAGCTACAACCAGGCGTTGACGGCTGCACTAGATACTTACGAGGCAGAATCGGGCGCGAACATCGAAATTCTAGATACCAATGCTCTGTTTGACGATATTGCTGCCGAGCCTGGATCATACGGCTTCACCAACGTGGAAGAGCCGGTATTGAGCAGCAAGACACCAGTGACTGGAGAACCCATAGCCTACAATCCTGACATTGTGGGACAAGATCCAGCGGTACAACACTCGACACTGTTCCTCGACCCATACTTCCATCCAACTGCGCTCGGTCACTCGATTGTCGCCGAGACGGCACGGGACGAACTGCTTAATTTGGGCGAAGATATTAGTGGATCGACATCTGAAGCAACAGGAATGACCGTTGGGCTTTACGATGCGGACACAGACACCTTAATCGCGCCTCTGAAAAATGGTACACAAATTCAGGCGAGTGAAGTTGCTGGTAAGAATTTGACAGTTGCTGCCTCAGTTCCAGAAGATAGTGCTTATTTTGAACAGGTGGAGAGCGTGTTCTTAAATTTAAATGATGGTCAGGTTACTCGAACAGAAAATGCCGAACCCTACGCTATATTTGGTGGCAATAATGGGGACTATTTTAACGGAGGAGTTGATTTGCAGGGAGAACATACCATTGCTTTCGATATGTATTCCGAAGATGAACTCGGTGGCGAAATGCTTGGCAGCATGAGTGTAGACTTCTCAATTGTCTAAGTATCCTTTGGTTCGACAGAAAAACTATCGGTACTGAGACTATAGATAAGTAATTAATAATATCTAAAATATCTTTTGACGAAGGCGATCGCCATATTACAGTTGCGATCGCCACACATTTTCTCAATAGTCACAAGTATCAAACCCAATCGCAATTATTCATCAAAGTTAGTCAAATGGTCAATAATCTTACCTCCAAAAGTAATCAAGTATTTGTTCTTTTGTCTGACTGGATTTCACGGCAATTAGACTCACAGCGTTTAAGTTGGTTACAACAAAAGCAGCAGCAAATAGCTTCTGATTCATCTGGACGTGCTTTTTTTTTGCTTATAGTGCTGTGTCTCGTTTTATAGGCAAGGAAAATCTCCAGTTAGAAGAAACAGATCTTCAAGAATTAGCCAACCAGAATATTGGTTGGTTTCCACAATATTGGACTATAGATCGAGCGGTTCGTATTTGGCTGCTGTTATCTCTTAATTTAGATAACCAACAATATTTAGCTGTAATAAAACAGCTTTTGAATACTGGTGATGTAAGAGAGTTAACAGCACTCTATCAAGCCTTACCTTTTTTACCCAATCCCGAACGGTATTATCATATTGCGACTGAAGGAGTCCGTAGCAATATGACAGACGTATTCAATGCTATTGCTCTATACAACTTTTATCCCGCTGCATATTTTGACGAACTTGCTTGGAATCAAATGATACTCAAAGCTTTGTTTGTGGGTAGTCCTTTAGCTAAAATTCAAGGGCTAGAGCAACGCGCTAATGTCACTTTAGCCACAATGTTAATCGATTATGCCCGCGAACGTGTGTCAGCTAACAGATCGGTGTCTCCAGAACTCTGGCAAATTGTAAGTCGATTTGCCGATACTGCATTCTTGGCAGACTGGGAAAAATTGCCGATTGAGTCAGAGTTAATTTAGAGGATGTCTGAGAACTCAATTCTGTTGTGCTTAGACCCTAGTAGATCCCCCCTAGCCCCCCTTAACAAGGGGGGAATCGGAATCAAAGTCCCCCTTAACAAGGGGGATTTAGGGGGATCTACCCACTGCAAACAGAGCAATTAGACTTTTCAGATATCCTCTTAGAACCAGGCTGAAGTAAAAAACTACTTTTAAATATTAACTAAATGATGTTTATCGACCCTCACATTCACATGACATCGCGTACTACCGATGACTATCAAGCAATGGCGAAAGCGGGAATAGTAGCGATAATTGAGCCAGCTTTTTGGTTGGGACAACCTCGTACCAGCGCAGATAGTTATAAAGATTATTTAAGTTCCCTAGTCGGTTGGGAAAGATTTCGCGCCAGCCAGTTTGGCATTAAACATTACTGCACTATTGGTTTGAACTCGAAAGAAGCTAATAACGAGGTATTAGCAGAAGCAGTGATGGAGTTACTACCTCTTTATGCTTGCAAAGAGGGCGTAGTAGCTATAGGAGAAATTGGTTATGACGACATGACTCCAGCCGAAGATAAATATTTCCGCCTCCAATTAGAATTAGCGAAAGAATTAGATTTACCCGTAATGATTCATACCCCCCATCGGGATAAAAAATCGGGTACGTCTCGTAGCATGGATGTCTGTATAGAACATGGTTTAAAACCAGAGCAAGTAATTGTCGATCACAACAACGAAGAAACCGTTCGAGAAGTATTAGATCGAGGTTTTTGGGCAGCATTCACTATTTATCCTCAAACTAAAATGGGTAATGAAAGGATGGTGGAAGTAGTGCGAAATTATGGTTGCGATCGCATTATTGTCGATAGTAGTGCTGATTGGGGTGTTAGCGATCCTTTGGCAGTGCCTAAAACTGCTCGATTAATGCAAAAAAGAGGTATTCCCGAAGCTCAAATTAAAGCTGTTTGCTATCAAAATGCTTTAGCTGCATACGGTCAAAGCGGTCAAATCAAAGAAAGTGATTGGTTAGAGCGAGAATTAATCGATCGCCGCCAACTTTATAGTGGCAATTCTGTATTAAGAGGACAAGAACCTCTAGTTGAATCAATTCTAGAATCAGTCGTTATTGTTTAACCAAGAACTCCAGCAAAATCAATCGCAGCTATTTTATTTGCAGTTAAATAGAACCTATCATATGAAGTCCGTTTAAACAATTTCAATTAAAACTCGCGCAAAGACGCTAAGACGCTAAGACGTTGATCCCGCTTAGTTTGGGGCCCTAAAGGACTAGCTTCGCGTCGCAAAGATTTTATTAAAAGTAATTAAGCGGACTTGATATTACCCATTACCCATTACCCATTACTTCGATAAATCAATGTATCTACTCAATTAAAACCAACTTATGATCTCCGTAACAAGAATTAAACCTCAGTCTGTCCTTGGTTATTTGCAGTTAATGCGTCCTGCCAATATTATTACCGCTTGGGCAGATATTCTCCTGGGTTATGCTGCTGCTAGCTCGGTAACGGGAGGAATTAACAACTTAGATATTATTGCTTTAACTACGTTGATTTTAGCAACCACAGGACTGTATGGAGGTGGTGTCGTTTTTAACGATATCTGTGATGCTGCGTTAGATGCTGTCGAACGCCCAGAACGACCTATCCCTAGTGGTAGGGTATCTTTGACGGGGGCAATTGCATTAGGAACGGCATTATTGCTCGTTGGTATTATTGCTGCTGCGATGGTATCTAACTTGAGTGCCATTTTAGCGAGTATAGTGGCAGTAACGGCGTTACTCTATGACAAGTATGGCAAACATCATACTTTTTTCGGGCCTTTAAATATGGGTGCTTGTCGTAGTGCCAACTTGCTATTGGGTGTCAGTGCTATTCCCGAAGCTGTGAGCGATCGCTGGTATTTAGCTGTCATTCCTGTTGTCTACATCGCTGCTATTACTGCTATTTCACGGGGAGAAGTTCGAGGAGGTAATAAAACTACGGGAATTATAGCGATCGCTTTAATTGGCATAGTTATTAGTAGTGTTCTCGGTTTGGGACTGTTGCCTGAATATAGCTTATTAATTACTCTACCTTTTTTAGCTTTATTTACCGCTTTAGTTTTACCACCTTTTATTAAAGCTGCCCTAACTCCCAGTCCCGAATTGATTCAAACGGCAGTCAAAGCAGGAGTTTTATCTTTAATTGTTTTAGATGCAACTATCGCAGCAGGTTTCGCCAATTGGATTTACGCTTTGCTTTTATTGGCACTGCTGCCAGTATCTCGTTTTTTAGCTCGTTTATTTGCCGTCACTTAATATGTTTATTTTAGAAAATAAAGTTTCTTCCTTAGAGTCACTACATCAAAGCATTGCAGTTAAATTCAGCTACGACGTTCATTTTACTAGAGATTTATGGTCAACCAGGAATCTGTTACTATCTCAGGTTATAGCTAGAGACAGTAATGTCGCCAAATCTGTCATTATTATCGTAGATTCGGGATTGTTAAACCACCATCCAGGACTTTTGAGCAAAATAGCCAACTATGCTAATTATTACGACGATAAAATTAAATTAGCTGCCGAGCCAATCGTCGTTCCAGGAGGAGAAGCAGCTAAAAACGATCCTACTCTGGTAGACAAAATTCATCGCATTATCGAACAAGTAGGATTGTGCCGTCACTCTTACGTTTTAGCCATTGGTGGTGGTGCAGTAATCGATCTGGCGGGATATGCTGCTGCTACTGCCCATCGAGGTATTCGCCTGATTCGTCTTCCTACCACTGTTTTGGCTCAAAACGATTCGGGAGTCGGAGTAAAAAACGGCATCAACGCCTTTGGCAAAAAGAATTTTTTAGGCACTTTTGCCCCACCCTTTGCCGTACTTAATGACTTTGACTTTCTAACTACCTTGGGCGATCGCGATTGGCGAGGGGGTATTGCCGAAGCAGTTAAAGTAGCCCTAATTAAAGATCGAGACTTTTTTGAATTTATTAGCGATCGCGCTGATGATTTAGCTAAAAGAGATTCTCAAGCTATGGAACAGTTAATCTATCGCTGTTGTCAACTGCATCTTGACCATATTGCTACATATGGCGATCCTTTTGAAATGGGTTCTTCTCGCCCCTTAGATTTTGGACACTGGGCTGCCCATAAACTAGAACACTTAACCCATTATCGTCTCCGCCACGGAGAAGCCGTTGCAATTGGTATGGCTTTAGACTGTACCTATTCTTATTTAACTGGACTACTTCCCGAGGCAGACTGGCAGCAAATCATTAAAACTTTGAAACAACTGGGATTTGAACTATATGTCCCAGAATTAGCTGTGGATCTGAAGAACAAAACCTTAAAAAGCTCTATTTTTAGCGGATTGAGCGAATTTCGCGAACATTTGGGTGGAGATTTGGCAATTATGTTGCTTCAGAAAATAGGAAAAGGAACAGAAGTCGACCGAGTTGACATTGACCTGTACAAAAAAGCTATCTCGATGTTGCAAAAGATTGAAGTAGATGCTGTCGCTCAATCTATTACTGTCTAGTCACTTGGCAATACTTCTCGGTTAACAATTGCTGCGGTAAATCTCAGCTTAAGTAATGAGTAATTTAACTTTTACCTACTACCTATTTGCGAAGCTTATCCTTTAGGACTACCTACTACTTCAAACCCAACCAATCAATAACAAAGCTTAAACGAGAAGTATTGAGTCGCTGGGAAAATTGCTAACTCATGGCAATCGCTTTCCCTAAGATTTTAAAAGCTGTTGGCAATGTAAGATAACTGGGCAATACCATGAAATTAACTACTAAGACAGATTTACACCTCACCTACTGCACTAATATTCATCCAGGAGAAACTTGGGCAGAAGTAGAAAACAACCTCAGACAATATATTCTGCCCCTAAAAACTCGCCTATCTCCAGATCGACCTTTTGGTATTGGCTTGCGTTTGGCAGATATCGCAGCTAGAGAATTACTAGAAGACAATAATCTATCTCAATTCCAAACTTGGTTACAAGCAGAAGACTTATATGTTTTTACCCTTAATGGTTTTCCCTACGGTGGGTTTCATCATCAAGTAGTAAAAGACCAAGTGTATGCCCCCGACTGGTGTAGCAGCGAACGTTTGGACTATACCTTGAGGTTAATGGAAATCCTCAAGGCTTTGTTACCAGATAGTCTCGATGGAGGAATTTCTACCTTACCAATATCTTACAAACCCTGGCAGCAAAATACTGACGAGAGACAAACAACTCTACATCAAAGTAGTCTTAATTTGGCTAGGGCGATCGCCAAAATGGTTCAGATTTACCAAAACACGGGGAAACTGCTGCATATCGATCTCGAACCCGAACCCGATGGTACGCTAGAAAATACTGCTGAGGTAATTAATTTCTTTCAAGATTGGTTATTGCCGATAGCAGGTAGCTGGCTACAGCAAAAATTATCGGTCACTCAGACAACAGCAGAAACCTGGATTAAAGAACACATCAGAGTTTGCTACGATACTTGCCATTTTGCCGTAGAGTATGAAGAACCAGAGGATATTATTCGACGTTTAGATAATGCAGGCATAAAAATTGGCAAAATTCAGCTTAGTTCGGCGATCAAGATCGATATACCAGCCCAAACAGATCGGCGCCAGCTTATTTTAGAACAACTGTTGCCTTTTGCCGAATCTACCTATCTACATCAGGTAATTGCTAGTTATGAAGAGTCAAATGAAACAGCTTCTTCAAACACCTTCAAACATTATCGCGATTTATCCCTTGCCCTGCCTGATTTTCTGACAACGGAAGCACGAGAATGGCGTACTCACTTTCACGTACCCATATTCATTCGCAACTATACCACAGGGTCAAAACGTCAGCTATTTGAATCGACTCAAGAACATATCAAAAAACTATTACAGCTTTTGCCAGACGTTGCGACTCATCATTTAGAAATTGAAACCTATACTTGGGAAGTCCTACCTCCAGAAATGAAATTAGACATCTTAACTTCCATCGAGCGTGAGTATCAATGGGTTTTGTCAGCGATCGCCGAGCGCGTAGATACTAAACAAAGAGCTTCTCTCTAGCTACTTTTAATCAATGATCTGACTTATGAAGAAAACTGTAGTGTTTAATGTAGTTGGTTTAACTACTCAATTAATCGGAGAACATACTCCTTTCCTTGAGCGCTGGCAGCAGCGGGGCAAAACAACTTCAATTAACCCAGTCTTACCTGCCGTAACCTGTACTGCCCAGGCAACCTACTACACGGGAGTAAATCCCGACCAACACGGTATTGTAGCTAATGGTTGGTATTTCCGAGAAGAGTGCGAAGTCAAACTATGGCGACAGTCAAACCACCTGATTCAAGCACCAAAAATTTGGGATAAAGCGCGATCGCTCGACCCCGAGTTTACCTGTGCCAATCTTTTTGGCTGGTACAATATGTACTCGACTGTAGATTACGCCGTTACACCCCGTCCCTTATATCTGGCAGACGGCAGAAAAATCCCCGATATCTACACCGAACCGATGGAATTGCGCGACTGGTTAAATTCTGAATTGGGTGAATTTCCTCTATTTAATTTTTGGGGGCCAAATACTTCAGTAAAATCAAGTCAGTGGATCGCCGATGCTGCCAAGCAAGTCGAACTAAAATATAGTCCTACTCTAACTTTGGTTTATTTACCGCACCTAGACTATTGCTTACAAAAAATTGGCACTAAGCCTCAAGCGATCGCCAAGGATTTACGAGAAATAGATCGCATATGCCAGGAGTTAATCGAGTTTTATGAGGCAAAAGGGGCAAAAGTCATCGTTCTTTCCGAATACGGTATTACGGAAGTTTCTACCCCCATTCATCTTAACCGCCTATTCAGACAGCAGGGTTTAATAACTGTCAGAGAAGAACTGGGTGGGGAAATCCTGATTCCTGGGGCGAGTAAGGCTTTTGCCGTTGCCGATCATCAAATTGCCCACGTCTATATTAATGACCCCAGTTGCTTATCTCAGGTACGAAATATTTTAGAACATACTTCAGGAATCGATTTAATTTTGGATGAAACGGGCAAGCAAAAATATCACCTCAATCATTCTCGTTCGGGAGAATTAGTCGCGATCGCTCGTCCCGATGCTTGGTTTACTTACTATTATTGGTTAGATGACCATCGCGCCCCAGATTTTGCCCGTACTGTCGATATTCATCGTAAACCAGGTTACGACCCTGTAGAATTGTTTGTCAATCCTCAGCTAAAATTACCCAAAGCTAAGGTGGCATTAAGCTTATTGAAAAAAAAATTAGGTTTTCGTTATCTGATAGATGTAATTCCTCTAGATGCCAACCTAGTTAAAGGTTCTCACGGTCATCTTACTGCTTCAGTAGAGCAATCGCCATTATTTATTACTCAACAGCAAAATCTATTAACCAAGGAAACAATTGAAGCACAACAAGTGTTTCAGTTAATACTCAATCATCTTTTAGAAAGCTAGCTAGTTCGCTAATGTCATCCATAAATTTTATAGACATCATATTTTAGTTTAGGTCGCACTATCTTAAAATTTGATTGCATCCCACCATAAACTGTTCTTCCCAAAGTGCGATCGCCAAGTGGATAGTGCAGGCTGATCTGAATTCGAGTAAGGCGATCCGAAGTCTAAGCGTAAGTCTAATCGCTCTTATACGAAACTGCTAACGTTGCCCATAACTCGCCGCAAATAACCTTTGAAGATCTTGACACTACCTATTGTAATTTAATTGTCATGTTATATGCGCAAACGGTCGTCAACAATCTCATAGCAACTACTTGACTCTCCAGTTAACTGGAGAGTCTATGATGATTCGTAGCAAGAGAGGAGGTCATCATGCTGGCTCACGAACAAGCTTTCCTAAAAATTGGAGAACTTTCTACTAAAAGTGGTGTATCGATCAAAACCATCCGTTACTACGAAGAATTGGGACTAGTGAAAAGCTGTAGGCGGACTGAAGGACATTTTCGTTTATTCCACCCAGAGATGGTAACTCGTCTGGCTTTTATTAAACGTTTGCAGTCATTGGGCTTAAGCCTGCAAGAAATTGGTGAATGCTTGACAGTTTATGACCACGGCGATTTACCGTGTGGTGATGTCAAAAGCAAGCTGGAAGGACAGGTTGCTGAAATTGATCGACAAGTCGCAGAATTGATGATCTTACGTCGAGAATTGACGGACATTCTACAACGCTGGTCAGCCTCGCCGAAAAGACGCTCGGAAGTTATCTGCCCAAATCTGCAAATTTAATTTTGTAATTGTGTAAGGAACGAATCATGACTATTTCCACTGAAAAAATTACTAACGTCAAATTATATCGGATGTCAACTCCCGAACATGACTGTCCTTGGGGACGGCGGGCTGTTAATTTACTAACGGAACAAGGAATTCCATTTGAGGACATTAAGTTGCGATCGCCCGAAGAAATCGCAACCTTCAAAGCTAAGTATGGGGTAACGACAACCCCTCAAATTTTCTTTGGAGCAGAACGGATTGGCGGCTACACTGAGTTGGCAGAGCATCTCAAGGTGAAAGCGGAAAAAGCCGAGTATTCCTATACTCCAGTCATCGCGCTGTTCTCCACCGCAGGGTTGATGACTTTAGCCACCTCGCTAGGAATGACAGGGTTCATGGGAATTTCGCTCTCCATGTTGGCTTCACTGAAGTTAATGGACCTCAAATCCTTTACGGAGAGTTTTGAGAAGTATGACTTGATCACAAAACGCTTTAAGCTCTATGGCAAGGCTTACCCGTTTGCTGAATTGGCGATCGCATTGGGGTTTCTCTCTGGCATTACTCCACTTGTCACTGGAGTTGGGGCTTTGGTCGCCGGCGTGAGTGGTGCAGTATCCGTCTTCAAGGCAGTTTACATTGACAAGATGGCTCTCAATTGCGCTTGTGTGGGGGGTAACTCTAAAGCACCGTTAGGCGTTGTTAGTTTTGCAGAAAACGCGATTATGGCAGGAATGGGAGCAATGCTGACTTTTTCATCCCTAACTGGGACAGCCGTAGAATTTCGCAAACCTTTAGCGGTATTACCTGCTAGCGTTTCGATGAATCACGACAGTATAGATCGACAAGGCACGCTCAACCATGGCTCAATGGATCACAGTTCAATGGATTTAGGTCCAGCCGACAAGGACTACGATCTACGCTTCATCGATGCTATGATTCCCCACCATGAGGGAGCAGTAATCATGGCAAAGTCTGTACTGGAACGTTCCCAAAGATCAGAATTGAGGCAACTAGCAACTGAAATTATCAATGCACAAAACCAAGAAATTGATCAAATGCGTCAATGGCGAAAAGCTTGGTATCCCAAAGCATCAGATACGCCAATGGCTTGGCATTCTCAAATGAAACATATGATGGCAATGTCACCAGAACAAATCAGCACTATGCGAATGGATGTCGATTTAGGTGCTGCCGATGCAGAGTTTGATTTACGATTCCTCAATGCAATGATTCCGCATCATGAAGCAGCCGTGATCATGGCAAGGGATTTGCGCCAAAAATCTAAGCGCCCAGAGATGCAGCTATTAGCGCAGAATGTTTTGACTTCTCAGCAAGCTGAAATCGAGCAAATGAGAAAATGGCGCAGGACTTGGTACGGTAGATAGTGGACAGCGTAGCAGCCTTAACTCACAGTCACTAAACTTAAATACTACTATCACTCGTTGAAGCCGTAATTATATGGGATTACCTTTAATTACAAGTAACTAAACGATGAAGCTCACCATCAAGACGATAAAAATCAAAACGTGAATTAGAGTAAAAAATTTCGGCGGGTAAAAAATTTTCAGGCTGACTAGATAATAAATCCTTGCTTGTATCCTGTTGTTGAGGAATAGTTGCTAGCTGGTTTAAAGCATGATTTAACTTGATATTATCAAATGCGATCGCATTTGATTGATGACAGTACTTGTTTAAAGATGACTCTATTGCAACTAGGCGATCGTTGCGTTCAATCGTGAGAATTGCCTCTTCAGGATTAAGAGTCGAAGATTCAAGATTCTGCTTGTCTGGAAAGGGTAGAATTACAACATAGGATACGTTGCCGTTTTTTGCTTGGAAACCGCGATTATGCTCCAGAGGAGTTGCGGTCATAAAAATTGAGTTGGTGTCGCTTTGTTTAGCTTCTCCTGAGTAAAAATAAACCCGATCTTTTTGGCAAATATTAATATAAAAACTAGAGGTTTCAAAAGCATAAACTTCTTGATATTCAGGATTAATTTGTTGACAAACACGCCAGTCCGAGTTAGCCAAAAATTTGTAGTCAGCATCAGAAGTAGCCTGAACATCGGCGATCGCTCCTAGATGAATTACTATAATCATTCCTGCTGTAGCGTACTTCATCTTGATCTCAATACCCGACTGATTAATCATATGCTGATGAATAATTATTACTGTAGTTAAGATCGGTTATTTAAATATAAGACTTAAACTTGGGCTTAATAGTTTCAATCCATATTAGTTTTGTCCCTACAAATTGGCAATATACCTCTGACTATAGTTATACGACCCACGAAAAACGATATTCTTAAGCTTTCTTAATTAGTTTTTTGCTTCATTATGATTTTATTACCATTTACTAGCGTCAAAACTACAGCAAGTAATCAGCTTATTGCTCACTGCTATGCGGTTAACCGTATTTTACTGGAATTGTTTGATTATTCTAAAATAGGAATAATAAATCGAATAATTAATATAAATAGTTCTAGGGAATTTAATCACCTAGTCAAGAGATATATAAAGGAACAGCAATTATGAGTTTTTTTGATTCTCAAGTAGTCCAAGAAGAAGCTAAAAAGTTATTTGAAGATTATCAGTCTTTGATGCAGCTTGGGGGAGAATATGGCAAGTTTGACCGAGAAGGGAAAAAAATGTTCATTGAGCAGATGGAACGCTTAATGGAACGCTACCGTATTTTTATGAAGCGTTTTGAACTCTCAGAAGACTTTATGGCGCAAATGACAGTACAGCAGCTAAAAACCCAGCTAAACCAATTTGGCATGACTCCACAACAAATGTTCGATCAGATGGAAGTCACTCTCAAGCGCATGAAGTCCGAAATTGAACCATAATCATCGGCGATGAATGCAATTAGTTAGCTAGGGCTGCTTTAAAAGCTCAAAAGCTCAGTTTTTGAGGTGGTTTGTTTCATTCCACATTAGCTGGTTCTGGGCGATTAAACTTTGAAGCAGCAGGAAAATATTTGACTGGTTCATTTTCTAGGGCTTTGAGCATAAAGCTACGCCAAACAGGAGCAGCAAAATCTCCGCCCGTAATACCATTGCCCATACTGCCGTAGTCATCATTGCCCACCCAAACGGCTGTAGATAGTTGAGGTACATAGCCTACAAACCAAACATCTCTCTCTGAAGAAGTTGTTCCTGTTTTTCCCGCTGCGGGGCGACCAATATTGGCTTTTACCCCCGTTCCTCCTGGTTCGAGAACTCCTGTTAACATTGTGTTTAAACTAGCTGTTGCCCAAGGATCTAGGACTTGTTTGAGTTTAGGAGTATTATCCAGCAGAACATTGCCTTTGCTGTCAGTAACTTGCAGAATTACAGTGGTTTCAGAAGACCAGCCATTGTTAGCCAAAGTTGCAAATGCTCCCGCCATTTCTAAAGGAGTAACCCCAATTGAACCCAAAGGCAAAGAGATAACAGGCTGCATCGGGCTTTTTATCCCCAACAGACGGCAAATTTCAATCACTTTCTCTAACCCTACCGCTTTACCTAATTTCACCGCAGGAATATTGCGAGATTGCCTTAGAGCAGTAGCTATAGACATATTTCCAGCAAAGTCTCTACTCCCACCATAGTTTTGTGGCTTGTAAATTCCCCCAGGAATTGGATAAGAGATTGGGGAATCATCAATGATCGTATTCGGACTAAAGTTACCGCTTGCTAGGGCAGCGTAATAGACAAAAGGTTTAAAAGAAGAGCCAGGTTGTCTGCGAGCTTGTACTGCCCGATTAAACTGACTAGACTCATAATCGACTCCACCGACTAAAGCTTTGACGAAGTGAGTACGTGGATCGACTGCTGCTAAAGCCATCTGATCGGCTCTCAGACCCCAGCTAAGTAGCATTTTATGGCTATCTCTCACTGATTCTTCTGCCATTTTTTGAAAGTCCATGTCAACTGTAGTTTGGACTCTAATACCACCAAGCAAAACTTTATCTTTACCAAAACGTGCTTCTAATTCTTTAGTCACGGCTTCAGTGATAAAAGGAGATTTACTCCTACGCCAAGCAGTAGGTTTGCCAATTAACAAAGGGGTTGTGCGTGCTGCTTCGGCTTCTTCAGGGGTAATCCAGTTAAGTGTTTCCAAACGATTTAGGACAGCCGCCTGTCTTTGTTTGGTGTTGGCATAGTTAAGAAATGGGCTATATCTTTCAGGTGCTTGAATTAAGCCTGCCAAAACCGCAGCTTCTGCTAAGTTTAGTCGATCGGCATCTTTGTTGAAGTAGCTTTTGGCAGCAGTTTGAACTCCGTAGTTATTGTGTCCCCAATAAATCGTATTGAGATACATTTCTAAGATTTCTTCCTTAGAAAATACTTGTTCAACTCGTATAGCTAAAACAGCTTCCGCCAGCTTACGACTAAAGGTACGTTCTTGAGTCAAAAACAGGTTTTTGACCAGCTGCATGGTTAAGGTAGAAGCACCCTCAGAAACTCCACCTCTTTCAAAGTTAGCCAAGGCTGCACGAGCAATACTATAAGGATTTAATCCTCGATGACGATAAAAATTACTATCTTCGATCGCCACAACTGCTAATTTTAATTCTGGTGACATTTGGTCAATAGTGGCAATTTCACGATTAACTTCACCATGAATACTCGTCATCAATCTACCTTTAATATCGTAGACATAACTAGTCTCAGCAGGAACGTAATTACGTAAAACCCTGACATCAGGTAGATTGCGGAAACTGAAGGCTAAACCAACTAGTCCACCTGCGGCAACGGCACTTGTTACCATCGAAATACCTAAAACTGTGCCACCCGCAGCTTTTGCTACTCCCAACAAAAATGATTTGGCGATCGCCTGACCTGGTTTAGGTTCTGGTTTCTGGAATATGGTTTCAGAAGACACGGTGATTAATTTCCTCCAGAGAGCATTACAGGAAAGCTGCGACAATTGTAAGCCACAGTCGCTAAATATGAATTAGTAAAATTTAGTAATTTTTTTAATTTAAATCTTAATTTGAACATAATACATATTAATTACATCTTCCAGCAGTCTAAACTGTGAGCTAAATCTTAGCTTACAACTTCCTTTAGATGTAACTATTAAACTGATTTTAATTTGGCTGAAAATTTAAAACTTAATCAGTTAACCAAAATTTGGTCAAAAAAAAACCTCGGATGACTAGCCGAGGAAGTTAATATTCAGGAGAAATCAATGTTGATGAAGTTAAAGTAACTTTTGCCTGTTAAAGTCAGTTTTGAATAATTGTCGGCGTAAAACACCTGGTCATTAATCAAATTACTGCTTATCTAGACATCTGCTATGAACATTAATTATGCTCCAGCATCAAGAAGGATTTTTGCTTAGTTCACTCAAGCCTTCAAACAACATCTTTAAATTATGTAAATTAATGTAACAAAAAATTTACATAATAACAAGCTAAACTCAGATTTAAATTGAGCAAGACACACGAATAGGTAAACTACTATTTACTACTCGATAAACTATTTCAGGGGCTACCGATGATTATTGCCATTACCGCTTTGAAGGGAGGAGTGGGCAAAACCACAACCGCAGTTCATTTAGCTGCGTTTTTGCAAACTTTAGCCCCGACATTATTAATTGACGGAGATAAAAATCGTTCCGCTTTAGTTTGGTCGAGGGAAGACAAGCTACCCTTTTACGTAGCATCTCAAGCAGGTGCGCCAGGATTGATTAAAAAGTTTACCCACATTGTAATTGATACCCAAGCAAGACCAGAACCAGAAGAACTGGAAGATCTCGCTGTGGGTAGCGATCTGTTGATTTTACCAACAACGCCCAATCACCTAGATTTGGATACGACAGTTAAGGCGGTGGAATTACTCAAAACTTTGAATGCTAATTATCGAGTCTTGCTAACTAAGGTTGATTCCCGTACCAAAAACCCCCAAGATGCCAGAGAATTCTTAGCCCAAGCTCAATTACCGATCTTTAAGACGGAAATTCCCTTACTTGTCGCTTTTCAGCGATCGCCTAGCCTGGGGGTTACCGTTAAAGACTATCCCGATCGGCGAGCAAAAACTGGTTGGTATCGCTATCAGGATGTGGGTAAAGAGATTTTAGAAATTATGTCTCAAAAGTAGGCGATCGCTGTTTAATAACTTAATTAATGATGCGATCGGGGAGAATGACTATTCACCCACCCTACTATGAATGATCCCAATCTGGTTTAACTGTCTTGCGGTGATTAAGATAACGGTCAATTGCCATCGCCGCAATACAACCATCTCCCGCAGCTACTACCGCCTGTTTGTAGGGAGTATTACGAATATCACCGATCGCCCAAACTCCAGGAACATTGGTAGACATAGAATCATCTACCTTGACCCCACCATCGGCATTATATTCCACCTGATCGCCAGCAAAATCGGTAATGGGTTTTGAGCCGTTTTGATAGACAAAGACTCCTTCTACTTCCAAAGATAAAGGCTCACTAACATCTTTCTGTTTAACCTTGACTCCTGTTACCCCAGCATCATTACCTTCGATCGCTGCTAAACGAGAGCGTCGCCAGTGTTTGACGTTAGACATCGTTAGCAAATCTTGAGCATGATAATCGTCTTTACCAGGATCTTTAAACGTAATCCAATGCACCATGGATGCAAACTTAGTCAAAAACTGTGCTTCCTCTACAGCTTCGGGATTTAACCCCACCACTGCGACTTCGCGATCGCGATAAAATGCCCCATCACAGGTAGCACAGTAGCTAACCCCACGACCTAAAAATTCTGATTCTCCCTCAAAGGATGCTCCACTGCGTCCCATAGCACCAGTAGCTAAAACCAAAGCTCTACCAGAGAAAGTACCTTCTGGGGTATAAACCTTCTTCATTTCCCCACTCACATCAATCCCAAAAACTTGAGCGCGCTGATAGGAAGTACCATGCTCAACAGCTTGATTTCGCATACTATCTAGTAGCGCTTCTCCACTCATTTCGCCCGATACCCCAGGGTAATTAGCGATTTTGTGGGTAATAGCCAAAGCTCCCACCGCAGGATTCTTGTCTAGAATAACGGTTTTGAGATTGGCCCTTGATGTGTAGAGTGCGCAGGTACATCCTGCTGGGCCGCCTCCAATAATAACAACATCAAATTCGTGTGTTTCCAAAATGCCAATCCCCAGTTGCTTATTAAACTAATAGATATATTTATTCAGGATACATCTGCGCTGGCTCTTGTTACAAATATTCCCGTTAAAATTACGTAGTTTTGTGACAAGATTAATGAGCTTATTGTCCGCTCATCGATAGCAAACAATAGTTCCAGCAGATTGCGATTCTCCAGCAAACTCAGTAATATTTGTTAACTTTATTGGCACATCTTAGACGGATTTTACCTGAAATTAAGGAGTCTTTTGGATATTTCCGCCTTTGATCCAGCCTTCTTGATCATTCCAGGGTAATCTAACTCGCTGCCATTTTCCATCAGCAGAATCTTCAAGGATAATAATCGTGGCTTCATTTTCGATGCCGCCAATCCGCTCAGCATCAGCATCAGGTTCGGCTCTTAAACTCAAACCTTCAGGCCACGTAACTGATGCGCGATAGGCATTAGGTGGTAGTTCAAGCTCAGCTTTAGCTTCTTCTGCTGGAGGTGTAGTTTCTTCTGGCTCTAGATTATCCTCAGTTGTGGATTCTAGTGGCTCAATTGGCTCGATCTCGACATCGGCTGTATTTGATGGCGCTGTTCGCTCGGCTATCGGCTCAGAAAATACTGGTTTTTCAGGTACTGCGGACATTTTTGTATAGTAAGCAAAGATGATCGTTCCCGATATACCTGCTATAACACCAATGCCCAGAATAAAGCCGAGAATAAACTGAACAGTCGCTGAAAAATGTTTAATAAAGATAGATTTGGTCATCCCTTAATTAAGTTGACTCTGAATGCGATCGCTTAAATTACTATTGTTAGAAGCCAGACGAGCTTTTCCTGCTGCCACCCACTGTTGAAGAAATTCAATTTGCTCCTGAGCAGTTTTGGCTAAGGGAACGATTTGACTCGCCGCCTCTAGAATATCATCCGTGGTAAAGTCACGATTTTGACTAAAGCCAATGTGCATTGCCTCAATGATAGTTTGCTCGATCTCTGCCCCAGAAAACTCTGGTGTTTCATATGCTAACCGCTTGGCATCATAATTGCCTAGATTATGGGGGCGTAATTTGGCTAAATGAACCTTAAAAATAGCTTCGCGTTCTACTTGATTAGGTAAGCCAACAAAAAATATTTCGTCAAACCGCCCTTTTCTCAACATTTCTGGAGGCAAAGTTTGAATATTGTTGGCCGTTGCCACCACAAATACAGGAGTTTTTTTCTCGGCTAACCAGGTAATGAAAGTACCAAAGACACGGCTTGTAGTACCTGAATCTCCTTTTCCGTCTAGTCCCGCAAATCCCTTATCTATTTCATCAATCCAGAGAATACAGGGGGAGAGTGCTTCGGCTAGTTCAATCGTTTGACGAGTCCGAGATTCTGATTCGCCGACTAAGCCTGCAAATAAACGTCCCACGTCTAGGCGAAGTAAAGGTAGATGCCAATGATGAGCGATCGCTTTTGCCGTTAGTGATTTTCCTGTCCCCTGGATGCCTACCAGTAATAGCCCTCTAGGGTTGGGTAATCCATAGGCTCTCGCCTGTTCGCTAAATGCGCCACCACGACGCAGCAGCCAGCTTTTAAGATTGTCTAAGCCACCAATATCAGAAATTTGTTCCGTAGCGGGATAGTAATCTAAAATCTGCGTCTGGCGAATTGACTGGCGTTTCTCTTCGAGAATAAGTTCGACATCTTCCTCTTCTAGTTTACCGTTGGTGGCGATCGCTCTGGTTAAAACTCTTCTAATTCTTTCTAAAGACAGCCCCTGTGCCGCTCGAACTAATTCATCTAGCAACTGTTCTGATAAATCTTGATTGGTTGCTGAAATTAAACGTTGAATTTCTGTTTGAATTTCTGGTGCAGTTGGTAAAGCAAATTCGACTACGGTAATAACTTCTGATAATTCTTCGGGTATCTGTACCTGGGGCGCAATTATAATAATATTTTTAGGCTGAGATTTTAAAATCCGTGCCAAGTTACGTAACTCACGCGATACAGCAATGTCTTCTAAAAAACGGGAAAAATCTCGCAAAATAAAGACTCCTCCAGCATTTTTGGGCATATTGGTAATAAATTCTAGTGCCTGCAAGGGATTGCGCTTACCAAAACCAATATTATTCGGATTTTCCTGATAGCCATTAACAAAATCCCAAATATAAATATTACGCTTGCCCAATTTCTCTGTGGCGGTGGCGATCGCTTTTTCGGCTCTTTCTTCTTCTCTAGTAGGCAGATAAATTAGGGGGTAACAGGCGCGTAACAGGAGAGAAAACTCTTCGTTGAAATTCATTATCTGAGATTGTATTATTGCTTGCTGCTAAAAAATTGTCTTATTCTTAATAATATGCTTGATAGTTCGTTAGCTGTATCCAAGTTGATTAGTATTAATTATTAGTCGTCAGTTCTTAGCTCTCAAAATCCTCTTCGCATAATGTTTTAATGCATGCCGAAAATAGATTATTTACGCATTAGTTTAATTGATAAGTGTAATTTTCGTTGCCAATACTGTATGCCAGAGGGAACGAAGTTTGATTATGTTCTCAATCATGAGTTGTTAACTAATCAAGAGATTGTGACTTTGGTGCGCCAAGTATTTATTCCTCTGGGGTTTACTAAGTTTCGCCTCACAGGAGGAGAGCCTTTATTGCGACCAAAATTGATAGATTTGGTGGGAGATATCGCCCAGTTACCGCAAACGGAAGATTTGGCTTTGACTACTAATGCTTTCCTGTTAAAAGATTTAGCCCAACCCCTCTATAATGCTGGTTTAAGACGGATTAATATTAGTTTAGATTCCTTAAACCCAGAAACTTTCGATCGCATTACTGGTAATCATGGGCGCAGTCGCTGGCAGCAAACCTGGTCGGGTATACAGACTGCCCATGAGGTAGGTTTCGATCCTTTGAAGCTCAATGTAGTGGTTATTCCTGGTTTAAACGATACCGAAGTGTTGGACTTAGCAGAATTAACTATTAAGCGTCAATGGCACGTACGTTTCATTGAATTTATGCCCATCGGCAATCCTGAATTATTTGGGACTAAAGCTTGGATTGATTCGGCCCAATTACGCCACCAAATACGTCAAAAATGGGGCTTAATGGAATCAAATATTAAAGGCAATGGCCCTGCTGATGTGTTTCAAATCCCTGGAGCAAAAGGAACTCTCGGCTTTATTTCGCAAATGTCCGAATGTTTTTGCGATCGCTGTAACCGAGTCCGATTATCAGCAGATGGTTGGCTACGTCCTTGTCTCCTGAATGAAACTGGTCAAATTGACTTGAAAACTGCTCTCCGTAGCGGTGTAGATTTAGCAGAATTACAGACTCAAATTAATCAGTTGTTGCTACTAAAACCAGAAATAAACTTTAAAGAGCGGGACTCTGGTACAGATGGAAAGTACAGTCGTACCATGTCCCAAATCGGTGGATAAGTGAACTGTGGAATAATTTGATAGTCTTGATATTTGTTGGGTTTCATCTCTCAACTCAACTTACAAGATCTGCGATCGCACCTACAAGTGGGGATTTAAACGATGAAAGATATTAAAGAATAGCTATGATTGATAGTTTGTCTATTGAACCAACCATTCACTTAGAAAATAGCGATACTTATATTTCAAGAGAAGATGATTTCAAAATAACTTTCATTCGTAGTTTGATTAAATTAAACTTTGAAGATGAAATAGGTCATATTACAGCCTATAGGTTTAATTTAAATTATTCAGATAGTGATTTAACAAACCTATCAGAAAAAAAATCTACAGGACTTTCCTATATAGCTAGCTTTTTCTTTTTGGAAGAAGGAAAAAATGAAGACTTGTTTGGCTCTATTGTATATATCGATCTAGTTTTTATTAAACCTAAATATAGAGGACAAAGATATGCAATCCAAGCAGTGGCTATGTTTCTAAAATATTTTGCTTGTTATGAAACTGTTTGTTGTTTTCCTGAGCCAACAAAGGATATAGAAGAGAAATATCCGAAAGAAAAGGGTAAATTGCTGATGAGAAGATACTGGTCAAAGCTAGGACTTAATAAATATAGTGCCAAACAAAATATTCTTTGGACAGATGAATGGTCTATGCCTGACTGGTTAAGAGAACAAATATTTTCTGATTAAATGATCGCTCTGCCCCTTCATCCCCAACACCTCTAAAATCTTTCTCACTGGTGTTTTCTCCACCTCCAGCTTCTCGACTCGTGCTAATAACCGCTTGGGAATATAACGAGACTTTTTAGTGCGATCGCTAATCTATAGGTTGGGTAGCGCGAAGCAAAACCCAACACCAACTAAAGCATGAAATAAACGTTATTGCTGGTTGCAGTGAATTAAGTTTGAAATGGCGATCGCTTGTTATGAGTTAGATTTTAGTGCGATCGCTCACAGACAACTTTTAGCAAATTATGGTGGATAATTCGAGGTTGGGAATGTTTTTTGTATATTACTGACGGATGGAAAGTCTATCCTTGCTTTATTAATGATTGCGACCATTTAATCAGCAAGATAGGGATGACCAGAGTCGAAGGTGAAAACTCACGACTTCGGCATTACTTAGCTCGTTTACATCGAAAAACATTTTGTTATTCTAAATCTATCGAGATGCTTGAGGCTTCTGTTCGACTCCTGACATACTATCTCAAACATTGGAAAATTCCTCTTTTTTGATTAGTCATCTATTTATTGTGCAACGCCCTAATAGCTTTTGTTAATAGTGATTCCCTACCTTGCGGTGATGAACAGCAGTTAAGCCATCAGGGTTAGAAACTCGACCCAAAGCGACCTGACTATAGACGACCCAGTGATCGCTACATTCCATACGGCTCAATACTTCACACTCAAGATACGCCAAAGCATCGGTTAAAATAGGTGAGCCATTAGCAGCGGTTTGGGTATCGATCCCAGCAAAACGATCGGCACCAGGTTTAAATCGCTTAAGAAAGTGTTTCATCAAGCCTTGATACTTACCTTCTTCCAAGATGTTTAAGACAAAGCGATCGCCCACTTGCATTAATGATTCAATCGCCCGATCTTTAGCTACAGCAATAGTTAAGCCGATGGGTTCAAAACTAGCTTGAGATACCCAGGAAGCTAACATGGCACTGCTTAAGTTGTCTTTGGTAGCGGTAATAATATAGAGTCCACCACTCAAACGACCGATCGCTTTATCTAAATCGGTGTCCAAAGATTTCATCTGTTTGACTAAATCTTTACGGGTAAGTAGTTGTCCCAAGTCAACCCCCGATTCTTCGCATACCTGATAGTCTGCTGCGGTGGGAGTATTTTTAATTTTAATCGGCGGAAAACCAGGTTTTAGACCAGCTTCTCGGAATTTGGTGAGTAAAGGATCGATTGGTTCATCATCATCACCATAGGATTCAAATGCGCCAATTAGCTGCTTATCTTTAGCTGCTGCGAGAACTGTACCCAAGTTTGCTGTGATATCCTCTTGGTTTTTACTTGCCAGGGGAGGCATACCCAGAACAATTCCCATAGAACGATTAACAATCTCGTGGACTTCAGTACTATCAGCCGATCGCAGATCGACCATTTCTACTTCTACGCCAGTTTTGGTAATCCCTTTAGCAATTGCTTGACTCAGGCGATCGCTATAGCCATAATCAGCCACATAAAAAACAGCAACGCTCTTTTCTGCCTTAGTTTGGGCATTACTCCAGTTACGATAGCGATCGAGTAATTCCTGGATGTTATGGCGCAATAAAGGTCCATGTCCATTAGCTACCAGATTGATTTCCCCTAGCTGATCCATCCGTTTCATCGCCGAAAGCACAGAACGAGCATTAGGGCCCATCAAGCAGTCATAATAAAAGCGATAGTCTTTGGCGATCGCTTTTAAATCTTCGTCATAGGTAGCATCAGAACAATAGTGCAGACCAAAGGCATCACAGGTAAACAAAATAGCCGATTTTCGATCGTAGCTAAAAATAGTATCTGGCCAGTGAAGATTCGGCGCATTAACAAACTCAATCACATGACCCTGACCGAGATCTAGAGTCTCGCCATTTTTGGCAATAATTGTCTCAAATGGTTGATGAACTAAATCCTCCAAAAACTTGATCGCCATCTTGGAAGCTACTATTGTCGCTTGAGGCGCAAGTTCGAGAAAATCTTTAACCAACCCACTATGATCGGGTTCAGTATGGCTAATAATTAAATAATTAATCTCTTTGGGGTCAATTAAACCCTGTAAAGCCTCTAGATATAGCTCCCGAAACTTAGCATGGGAGGTATCAACTAAAGCTGTCTGCTCACCTTGGATTAAATAAGAATTATAAGTAGTGCCGTTTTGCAGACCAAATTCAATATCAAAGCGATCGCGATCCCAGTCTAGAGAACGAATTACTGTTGTATTAAGACCGACCTCGGCAGTTTGAATACTTAACCTAGGTTGGGTTTTAATTGGTGTTGCGACCATATCCCCTCTTCTTAACGTTTATTAAAATTTTTTTACTCTTCTTTATTGTGCCACGACTTTTTGATTACTAATTACTGATGTTTTATGTGGTGGGCATTAAGAAGCTTAAAAATTTTGCAGCACAATTAACTTGATTGCCCACCCTACGGCTACTGGTCATTGCTCATTGTTCAAGCAGATTTGATGTTGGTTACTTTTTCAACCAAATTTAAAACATCATGACGACTTAACTTTGATTTACCGATCGCGATCGCATCTAATGTACCTCTAGCCAATATGTAAGGTATTTGGCAAAAATTTAGAGCAGGACTACCTTTGGGCAAAGATTCGATATATAAACTAGCCTGCTTTAACTGTTGGCGGGCATAATTCTGTACATCTTGATTTGTCCAGTCGTCGGGGATAAAACTAACTCCCCGTTGAATATCTTCCTCTTGGTTACGAACAATATTAACTGCCTGTAAACCCCGTCCAAAAGCGATCGCTTGAGTTCGATCGGTTATAGTACCATCGTACCAACTCCAGAGGTCTGAGAGTAATAAACCGACTGCCCCTGCTACGCTAAAAGTGTAACGGTCTAAATCAGCTTCATTGGCGATCGTCCAATTTTGCTCTGCCCAATATGCCATTCGATCCGCCATCGCTGCGGTGGCATCACAGATTCGAGGAGCGATCGTTTTTGGGGCAAGACTCGCCCATTCGCCAATAGACAAACTGACATCGGGTAAAACAGCATTGTATTCTGCTAAATCTGCACCAATGCGGGCATAGGAGTCAAGATCGGTTATTTCCTGCAATCTTAGACTAATAGAACGTAACAGCAGAGCTTTTGTCTGGTTATCAAGGTCAGGAGTATCTTCTATTTCATCAATAGCGCGCATACAAAGATAAGCTGATGCTACAGCATCCTGAAGCTTCTCAGGTAAACGGGCGATCGGAATGTAAAATGTTCTACTAGTTTGCTTTAGGGTTTCTAAGGCCCTATCTTTTGAATTCATTAGCTTCGCTACTCCTCACGCTGACCAACAATTATCATGATGCTCGCCCTCAAATATCGGGGATGATCGATGACTTATCGAAAAGCATACACCAGAAACTTTAATTTCTCGGTGAGAAATGAGCCAATTTTTACTTCGCTTGATTAAAATGATTCAAATCAACTACTAATAGTTCGAGCTATTTCTGAATGAGCGGATTATGAGAAGATAATAAATCTAGTTAAATTCATCAATTTATCGGTACAAATTCGCGATCGCCATGTCTAATACTTACAGCGTTGAAATCAATCATCAGGGTACAACCCAAACTATTCAAGTTGCTGAATCACAAACTATTTTAGACGCAGCAACTAGTGCAGGGATCGATCTTCCCTATTCCTGTAGTGCTGGAGTTTGTACAACCTGTGCTGCTCAAATTATTTCAGGAGAAGTCGAACAAAGCGACGGCATGGGAGTCTCTCCCGAATTGCAGGCGGAAGGTTATGCTTTACTTTGTGTAGCCTACCCCAGATCTGATATCAAACTCGAATCTGGGAAAGAAGATATTGTTTACGCCAAACAATTCGGTAATCAATAATTCATGCTAAATCCAATTGTCAGAGGTAGTGAGGCGATCGCATTTTTCTGTAGAGTCCACTAAAACTTCGGCGATTAGGCGACCCCTAGCCTACGGATCGCTATTCTAGAATTGAGCAATTATAGTCATTCCAAAGTTGAAAGGCTTAGAGGAGGAATTGATTTTATGAATATTTCAAGGTTGACAAACACCCAGCTAACCTTACCGATAGAAATCCCTCGCGAGCAATTAGAGAAATTTTGTATCAGACATCGGGTTGCTAAATTATCTTTGTTTGGTTCGATCTTGCGAGATGATTTCACAGATGAGAGCGATATTGATTTTTTGGTGGAGTTTCAAAAAGGTTACACACCAACGTTTTTAGCGCTGGCGCAAATGGAGGATGTGTTATCGGAGTTATTGCAAGGACGAAAGGTGGATTTGAGGACACAGGCGGAACTCAGCCCCTATTTCCGTGATCGCGTCATGGCAGAGGCTAGGGTTCAATATGAGTGCAGTTGATGATATCTCCCGATTGAGACACATTGCTGATGCTTGCCGAGAGGCGTTGTTATTTATTGAGGGTTGCGATCGCGCAGATCTAAGCAAAAACCGAATGCTAGCACTGTCTTTAGTGAAGGAGCTAGAAATTATCGGGGAAGCCGCCAACAATATTTCTAAGGACTGTCAAGACCTTTATCCACAAGTTCCCTGGCGAGCAATTGTGGGTATGAGAAATCGCCTGATTCATGCTTACTTTGGCATTGATTATGATGTCGTATGGCAGACTGTTACTGAAAGTTTGCCAGCTTTATTGGTTGAGGTAGAAGGCATCATCAAAAATGAAACTAATGTTTAGATGTCATGTTTGTGGTTCGGGCGAGTCCCATTCTGAGGTTGTTAGCGAGGTTTTTAATATTCAGGGAAAATTCTATTTAATAGAAAATATTCCTGCTACGGTTTGCTCTCGCTGTGGGGAGGAGGTATTTAGCCGAGAGACAACCGATCGGATTAGGGTTATGTTACATAGGCAAGAACAGCCCATTAGATCTATTCCTTTAAAGGTTTTTTCGTATGGCGAAGCCGTTTGAGAAGTTGGATCATTATTAGACGAAGATGGCACTCATGAAAATTGCTGATTTCTGGAAGAAGTTTGATCAAGAGTGGGATGCAACAAATCACTTCACGTTGATTGTGCAGGGTGATACTTCTTTGACAGAAGATATTTTTGCTTACAAGCTTTATATCAACGGCAATATTCATGGAACAGGAGTAAGATTTACCCATTTAGCTCCACCCAACAGTATTTACGTGCGGCTCAAAGCAGGAGGCTATCGCATCATCTTACGAGAGTATGATGCAAGGAAAGCAGACCGCATGGAGTCTAATACACTGCCTATCGAGATTGATTATGATGAACAGATACTGATTCGAGCTTCATTGCGAGATGGGCAACTTGTGCTGTCTTTTGATGATATCGCCCAACAGAGCCACTACGTTAAAATTAAAAAGTAGAGTTAGAACGAGGTTAAGCCGATGGCAGTTCGACAACGCCGTTACAGCAAAGAAGAGTTAGCTCAACGTGGGCAAGAACTCTATGAATCCACCATTCAGCAGCAGGTCGAGGCGGGAAATGAGGGTAAGATTGTGGCGATCGACATCGAAACTGGAGCCTTCGAGGTCGATGAAAATGTCGTGCCTGCAACTAATCGTTTGTTTGAGCAATACCCCGCAGCTCAGCCCTGGGTGATTCGGATTGGGCATCGTGCCGTCGATCACTTTGGGGCAAGAAGTCTTAAAAAAAATCCATGATTTACGGAGTGGTAAATTTACGACGAGAAGCAACGCTTCCCCTTGTTGTTGGTAACATAAATAAAAAGCAGAAAATGATTGATACCGTTATCGATACAGGATTTAGCGGATTCATAACTTTGCCATCTTCAATTATTACTACCCTGGATTTACCTTGGAGTGCCTCAGATCTTGTTACATTGGGCGACGGGAGCGAAACCCTGATCGTCAAAATTGAAGAACTGTGATTCCGCACCATATCTATCAGTTGGCGTAGTATAAAGCAACCGCATAATTACACTATCCCAATCCGTCCTAAAGGCCAAAAGCGAAACACTGCTCGACCAATTACATTTTCTGCTGGTAAGAAACCCCAGATATGAGAGTCATTACTATTATTGCGGTTGTCTCCCATGACAAACAGCTGTCCTTCTGGCACTGTGACTGGTATTAGTTCATATTCTGGAGGTGCAGCTATATAATCTTCGATTAAAGGTTGATTGTTGACGTATACTACTCCATGTTTGACCGCTACTGTTTCTCCTGATTTGGCGATCGCTCTTTTGATAAAAGCCTGACTCTTATCGAAATTGCCGATCATTCTTAGCATTTCTGGTGGCTGGAAGACAATAATATCGCCTTTATCTGGGGGTTGAAATTTGTAGCCTACTTTTTCAACGACTAAGCGATCGCCTGTGGATAAAGTGGGAAACATTGATTCTGAAGGGATGTAGCGAGGTTCGGCAATAAAGAGCCGAATAACTAACGCTAAAGCTAGCGCCACAATGACTGTGATACTGTTTTCTTTGATATTGCGCTGTAGAGCAGATTTGTTGCCTAACTTCTTGGGGTCAGTTGAAGACATAAATTAATTTAGATATTTGAGTAAAGTAGTAAATGTTATCTATTAATACTATTGTTGTGCCTCAAGGAGCAGAATACCACGCAATTTGTCGCGGTTTAGCCAAAGCTAAGATCGATAGTATTCAAGTTATTGCTATTCCTTTGGGTGTTAAGCAGATCGACCAAGTCTTATCAGATTATTCTGAGCAAATAAATAATTCGACCAATGTTTTAATTATGGGGTTGTGCGGTAGTTTATCTGATGATTATTATGTTGCCGACTCGGTGTTAGTCAAAAGCTGCCAAGACTTGAGCCATAATTTAATCGATCTCGATGCTAAATTGACTGGTGAGCTTCAGCAGAAATTATTAATTAATCTAGTTGCTGGTTTGACGAGCGATCGCATTATTACTCAAGCTAAAGAAAAGCTAATCCTCGCTCAAGAGTATTCCGCCACCATCGTGGAAATGGAAGGATATAGCTATGTCAGGGAATTACAGCACCAAGGAATATCTGTTGCCATGCTGAGAATAGTCAGTGACGATCTTTGTGGAGATCTTCCCGATCTAAATCAAGCCATCGATAGTCAAGGAAATCTCCAGAATTTGCCAATGGCGAGCGCCTTAATCAAACAACCCATGGCAGCAATTAGATTAATTAAAGGCTCTTTAACTGGCTTAAAAGCATTAGAACAAATTACTGCTAAACTTTTTAGCAGTTGATTAGCCACTGGCAATGACTTCTTAACCTATTGTTCAACTGAATTTGATGAATTTGAATTCATCACCCGACGAATATTAAGAATGTCACTCATACTTTTAATTCGTTGAAAGACATACTCTAGCTGTTGGCGATCGCGAATATCTAAGCTCAAAGAAATTAAGGCAGGCTTGTTTCGACCAGTCTTGACTCCAGCATTACGGACATTAATCCCGCGATCGCTAAGACGTGCCAAAATATCCTTAAATACCCCGACTCGATCCATTGCTTCAATCTGAATATCGACAGGGTAAGTAAAGCTTTTACCATCCTCTGTTTGCTCATTCCAGCTAACGGGAATAATTCTTTCTCCTGGTATTTTGTCTATATTCTCACAGCCTTGACCATGAATTGAGATACCTCTAGAGCTAAGGGTTACGGCACCGATAATACACTCTCCTGGTAAGGGTGTACAACAGCCTGCTATATGATATAGCATTCCTTCTACGCCGATGATGGGCGAGTTTCCACCTCTGTGTTTCTCATAATTGTTATTAAGATGAGCAGGAATCTCAACTTCTTCTGATGCTAATTCAGTTTGTACGGGTTGCTGCTCTTTAACTACATCTCGCAGACGATTAACCACATGATTTTGCGTGATTTCGCCATAACCTAAAGCTGCCAGTAAATCTTCAACTGAATGATAATTACAGCGTTGGGTCACAATCTGCATGGCTTCAGATTTGAGCAAAGCATCAAACCCACTTTTGCCCATTTCTTTCTCAAGTAATTCTTTCCCACGGACAATATTTTCATCGCGGTGGGATAGTTTATACCATTGACGAATACGATTACGTGCCGTGGCTGACACCACAAAATTAAGCCAGTCCAAGCTAGGGTGACTATTTTTCTGGGTCACAATCTCGACAATATCACCATTTTCTAAAGGTTTAGACAACACTGACCAACGACCATTAACCCTCGCCCCTTTCATATGATTACCGATTTCGCTATGAATACGATAGGCAAAGTCTACGGGGGTTGCTCCCTGAGCTAGAGCCACTACATCGCCATCAGGTGTAAAGACATAAACATCGTCTTCAAACAGGTTATCTTTGACGCTTTCCATATACTCTTGAGCGTCACTAAGATCTTTTTGCCACTCTAGTAGCTGTCTAAGCCAGGTAAATTTGCTATCTTCTTCTGAAGAAATGGCAACGTTACTCGAACCTGTTTCTTTATATTTCCAGTGAGCAGCAATTCCGTATTCAGCAACCTGATGCATTTCTTTAGTCCGAATCTGAATTTCAATCGGACGACCATTAGTCCCAACTACAGTGGTATGTAAAGACTGATAGCGATTTGGTTTTGGTAAGCCAATATAGTCTTTAAAACGACCAGGGATCGGTGTAAAAGCATCGTGAACTACTGCTAAGGCACGATAACATTCTTCGTTTGTTTGGACAATAATTCTAAAAGCAGCAATGTCATAGATTTGACTAAACTCTTTTTGCTGGCGCTGCATCTTCTGATAAATACCATAGAGATGCTTTGGTCTACCCTTCAACTCCACCACTTCGATCTTTTGGTTGTTTAAACCCGATCTCAATGTTTCGGTAACTCGAGCAATCCTCGCCTCGCGATCTGCTCTTCTTTCAGCAATTAAAGACTTGATTTCGTCATAAGCTTCTGGTTCTAAGTATTTGAAGCAAAGATCTTCTAGTTCCCACTTAAAGCGACCAATACCTAATCTATTCGCCAAGGGAGCAAAAATTTCTCTAGTTTCCTGGCTAATCCGTCTTTGCTTTTCTGGCTTGAGGTGTTCTAACGTCCGCATGTTGTGCAGTCGATCCGCCAGCTTCACTACAATGACGCGGATATCTGTTGCCATTGCCAGGAACATTCGCCTAAAATTCTCTGCTTGACGTTCAGTAGTGCTGGAGAAATTAAACTTAGATAATTTAGTCACTCCCTCTACCAACAAACGTACCTGCACCCCGAATCGTTCCTCAATTTCTTCTGAGGTAACATCCGTATCTTCGACTACGTCGTGTAAAAAACCAGCAGCGATCGTCACACTGTCTCCGCCCAAACTCCGCAATAAGCTAGCCACCGCGATCGGATGAGCAATGTAAGGTTCTCCTGACTTACGAGTTTGTCCTTCATGAAGCTGATAGGCAAAATTGAACGCTTGACAAATTAATAAAGCATCCGAATCCGACTCTAACGACTCTTGGTCAATGAGACATTCCTGTAGCCACTGAGGAAGCTGAACTTCATTACTACGATTTTCTATGATGGAGATAGCTGTCATAGATTTAAATAATATTTAGGTAATTGTGGAAGGGAAGAGTCAAATAGAAAAAATCTAGCAGAAATTTTTAATTTATACTATCTATACTCGTGCATTTAAGTCTGTTTGAACTCTAGTTGAATAGCTTTACTACGGGTAAAAATTAATAATTTTATAGTAATTTAACTAGGTAATTTAACTCACTGTTAAGACAATTAAATTACTTACTTTTTAAACATAAAAGTCTACTTTTTACAACACACTTGTCAAACAGCAGCATCGAGTAATAGTCAAGCTTAATTAGTAAAATTTTATTCTGTCGGATGCTTTATTTTAACTCAAAAATGTTATCTGAATCACATAATCGAGCATATCAGGATTTCTTGACTTTGTTAATTAAATTTGTGCAAGAACTATCCAAGCAAGAGCAAAAAATTAATCAATTTGAGATTAAACAAAAATTTCAAGGGTTATTAGAATGGTTTGAACAGAACGTTGCTCAACTTAGTAACCAAGATTTAGCACCAGCGCTCGCTTCTCGGTGGCAAGCAGTACAGACTGAAATCTTAAGAGAGTTTAAATTATTATCGACAGATATCTTATTTTTGGCTACCTCCCGTCAGCAGGCAACTCAACAGAAAAAACTCAAAAGTATTAATGAGCGTTTGACTAAATTAATTGGTTATTGTCAGATCATGTTAAAAGATCACAAGTAAGCAAGTATTAAGAATTGTCTGGTGTAGCTTAAAGAAGCTCAAAGAAATATTAATCACCATTCAGACTCGTGATACTATTGCTGCCAATAATTAATTAGAGTCAAAATTTAACTAGTGAGTCGATTATTAATTCGTCTAGCGATAGGCGCAATCTTCGCAGTTTTTGGCATATTCAACTATTTCACTAATGTTAGCGAAAATCCGATTACGGGAGAACGGCAAAGAGTGCAGCTTTCTCCTGAACAGGAAGTTGTGATTGGTCGCCAGTCAGCACCACAGATGGCAGCACAGCACGGCAACCTCTATCCCGATCGAATCTTACAAGACTATATAGATGAAGTAGGAAATCGAGTTATTCAGAATTCGGTAGCCAAAAATTCAGCTTATCCTTTTGAGTTTCATCTTTTGCGCGATCCCCAAACGATTAATGCTTTTGCCCTACCTGGAGGGCAAGTGTTTCTGACCGCAGCTTTACTGAGTAAATTAAATTCTGAAGCACAGCTAGCAGGGGTTTTGGGTCATGAAGTTGGTCATGTGATTGGTAGACATGGTGCAGAACATTTAGCCAAACAACAGCTAGGGAGTGCCTTAGTCAATGCAGTAGGAGTTGCCGCCAGCGATAGTCCTGGTAGTGGTAGACAGGCAGCAATTTTAGCCCAGGCGGTAAATCAAATGGTCAACCTCAAATATGGTCGAGAAGACGAATTAGAAAGCGATCGCCTGGGATTTCAATTTATGACTGAAGCGGGTTATAACCCTGTAGGCATCGTTGAGTTAATGAAAATTCTTGATTCTGCTAGAGGTGATGCAGGAGGACAGCCAGAGTTTATGAGTACTCACCCCAATCCAGGAAATCGAATTGAGAAATTAATTGCCATCATTAACCAGACTTTCCCCAATGGTGTTCCCCCTCAACTACAGCAAAATCAAGACCGTTTTGCCAGAGTAGTTGGCGATCGCCTTTAACTGAAATAGGAAATAGGAAAGGGCTATAAATGCAAACCCGTTATTAAATTTAACTATGGATATAATTACTATTTATTGGATTGTCTTAGCTGTCATGGCAATTGGGGTCATCGGGTCAATGATTCCTGGACTTCCTGGCAGCAGTATTATTTTAGCGGCGATTGTAGGTTGGAGTATCTTCACAGGTTTTGCTGGCATAGGCTGGCCAATGATTTTAATCTTTGTGGTCTTAATTCTCAGCGCAGGAGTGGAATATTTGGCGTTATATTTTGGCGCAAAACAGTCTGGGGCGAGTAAATGGAGTCAGTATGGTGCGATCGCGGGGATGGTCTTAGGCTTTGTGGGTTTACTACCAGCTTTGCCCTTTGGCGGGCCTTTAATCGGCGTATTGTTGGGTGCAATTATCGGCGCTTTTGTCGGGGAATATGCTTATCGTAGCAATCTTGAAGGTTCAGAACGGATGCAGCAGGCACTAAAAGCAAGTGCAGGTGTTGTGGTTGCCTCTTTAATTGGTAACCTGATTGAAGCATTGCTAGCAGCTTTAGCCGTAGCCATATTTATTTATTCCACCTGGTCGTTTGTGTTTATTGGCAGCAGTTAGCAGACAGCAGGCAAAAGCGATCCACAATTTTTAGAGAACCGCTAGAATCAATATATATTAAGCATTAGTTATTTGGTGCGAACAAGATATTTTTATGAGCGCAACAAGAATTTGTATTGTCGGTGGTGGTTTTGGTGGTCTTTATACGGCTTTGCGCCTGAGTGAATTTCCCTGGCAAAGTGCAGACAAGCCAGAAATAACTCTGATCGATCAAAGCGATCGCTTTTTGTTTTCGCCTTTGCTCTATGAATTGATTACCGAAGAGATGCAGAGTTGGGAGATTGCCCCACCTTTTGCCGAACTCTTGGCAAATACAGGCATTATTTTTCAGCAGGGTAGCGTTACTGAAATTGACATCGAAGGGAAGCAAGTTACTCTACACAACGAGCAAAAAATCGACTACGACAAGCTAGTGCTTTCTACGGGGGGGAGAACTCCTGTCGAGTCCACCCCAGGCGCAAAAGACTATGCTCTACCATTTCGTTCCCTTAATGATGCTTATCGTCTTCAAGAAAAGTTGAGGCTATTGGAGGAAAGCGATCGCGATCGAATTCGGATTGCCGTAGTTGGCGGTGGCTACAGTGGCGTGGAGTTGGCCTGTAAGCTGGCGGATCGCTTAGGTGAAAAGGGCAGAATTCGCATTATTGACCGAGGAACGCAAATTCTGAAAGATAGTTCTGAATTTAATCGAGAAACGGCGATTAAAGCCCTGGAAAAAAATCAAATCTGGCAAGATTTAGAAACCGAAGTCGAGCAAGTTACCTCAGACAGTATTACTCTAATTTATAAAGGTCAACCTGATACGATTCCCGTCGATTTAGTTTTATGGACTGTCGGCAACCGCGTTTCTGAATTAATCAGTAAACTTCCTCTGCCACAAAATGAGCAAGGATTATTAGAAATTGAGCCTACTTTACTAGTTAAAGGAAGAGAAGATATTTTTGCCTTGGGAGATGCTGCCAACAGTTACGATGGCGACGGCAAACCTCTACCTGCTACAGCTCAAGTAGCTTTTCAGCAGTCTGATTACTGTGCTTGGAATATTTGGGCATCGGCAACTAATCGTCCTTTATTGTCTTTCCGTTATCAGCCTTTGGGGGAAATGATGACCTTGGGTACAGACAACGCTACAATCAGCGGTTTAGGTTTAAAATTAGATGGCCCGATGGCGTATGTGGCTAGGCGTTTGATCTATTTATATCGTTTACCAACCTTGAAACATCAGTTAACTGTCGGGTTTAATTGGATTACTCAGCCTATAGTTGAACTGTTGTCGTCTTAATCTTTCGATGTCCGATCCTAAATTTATCCCGCCTCAGCAAAACCCTCTGCTGGTTCGCTTAGCTCAAAGTATATTTTATCTAGTAACTTACCTGGCTTTCAAGTTTAGCCTCATAGTATCTGAAGAGGATCTAGCAAAGGTAAGGGCGATCGCTTGTGATCGAGTCGTCTATCTACCCAATCATTCCAACCTAGATGATGGTGTTGCAGTGTTTCAATTGTCTGCACGCATCGGACAGTTGTTTCATTACGTAGTGGCGATTGAGGCTTTTCAAGGTGTAGTTGGCAAGTTAATACAGCTGGTTGGCGCTTATTCCCTGCGTCGAGGCGTAGGCGATCGCTCTAGCGTCATACAAACCCTCACAATACTCCAGCAACCCCAATGTAAGCTAGTAATTTTTCCTGAAGGGGGTTGTTCCTATCAAAATGATACTGTGATCCCGTTTCGCACTGGGGCAATTGAGCTATCTTTTAAGGCACTAGAAAAGTTAGTTAAACAAGAAAATACAGTCCCCGACTTTTATTTAGTACCTGTTAGCTTAAAATACTGTTACCCCAAAGCTACAAACAAACAAATTGACCAAGCTCTTACTCGTCTAGAACATGCTTTAGCTCTTAAAGCGATTCAGGACGATCGTTACTCTCGTTTAAGGGCGATCGCCGAAAAAGTCTTAACTAGTCTTGAGACGGAATATCATGTTGCTGTCGAGCAAACCGACTGGAATCAACGCTGTCAAAATCTGAGAAAACAAATGCTGGGCTACTGTGAAGCAAAATTAGCCATAGCTACCAAAAATCAATTAGGCGATCGCGAAGCCAATCGCGAACGAGTTTATCGAGTACAGTCTATTCTACGCAACCTGAGCGATCCAGATCAAAAAGCAGCTATAGACTATGAACACCTCTACCTAACTACCGTTCGGCTACTCAATTTTGATGCCATCTATGATGGCTACGTGGCAGAAAAACCGACAATCGAAAGATATTTCGCCACAATAGATCGTTTAGAAAGAGAAGTTTTTAAAATTGATCGACCGAAATTTAAAGGATGGCGAGAAATCACCGCTAAAATAGGTACGCCAATTAATCTCAAAAATTATTGGCAAAAATATCACAGCGATCGACCCTCAACTTCACGCGAACAAATCATCAATCACCTAACTGAAATTGCTCAGCAGGAAGTCCAGGCTAATCTCAGCTAAATTAATTACTGATGTTAAGCACCTGCTAATTTACTCTATAGTTTTTGCGTTGGGGTTTTGCCCTAAAGGATATGCCCTAAAGGACTAGCTTCGCGTCGCGTAGCGGTATCTCCAACTATGCGACTTGTCCTAAAGGATACTGCTCCGCATATGCCGCTTAGTTCGGTAGACAAGTGCTTTAGCACTAGCTTCGCGTCGGGAATTAGGGACTTGGGGCAATAATTATCTCCCTATCTCCCTATCTCCCTACATAATTGTAATTACTAACTTTTTTCTGCCTAACGTCAGTTAATCATGCAAATATTAGACCAATTACCCCGCGAGTCTCTACCCAAAGTCATTTTTTTTGATGCTATGGGTACTTTATTCGATCTAAAAACTAGTGTCGGGGAAATATACCATCAATATGCCCATCAATATGGTGTAGAAATAGATGCAGAACAGATAGAACAGGCTTTTGCAAATAGCTTTAAATCTGCCCCTCCATTAGGATTTTCGCCTAATGAACTAACAATAATTAAGCAACAGGAATTTGACTGGTGGAAACAAGTAGTATCAGCAACTTTTGAGCAGTTAGAGGTATTAGAAAACTTTAGCGATTTTAATGCTTTTTTTAGGGAAATATATCTTTATTTTGGGACGAAAGATCCTTGGTATGTATTTCCTGATACTGTTAATTGTTTAACTAAATGCAGCGATCGCAAAATTGAATTAGGCGTTATTTCTAATTTTGACAGTCGCTTAATAAAAGTACTGAATCTCTTAGATCTAGATCAGTTTTTTACTAGTATTACCATTTCTTCAGTGGCGGGATTTGCCAAGCCGAAGTCTAATATTTTCCAGCTCGCTTTGAGTAAACATAATTTGCCCTCAGACCAAGCATGGCATATTGGCGATAGTCCAACTGAAGATTACGCAGGCGCAAAAAATGCAGGATTAAGCTCATTCTGGTTAAATCGCTCAGCCTATTCATTGAATATTGAAAATCAACTACCCAATTTATGGAGTCTGGGATAAACTTGTCAATATATAGTGCTTTATATAGACATTTTTAGACATTTTAACAGCGTTTAAGGACACGGGGGATAGTAGGTGGATACAGCTAATCAACAGAGAATTCTCGGATATTTTATCGAAGAAGCAAAAGAACATCTGCAAACATTAGAGCAAGGAATTCTACAGCTAGCTACGTCTGTACAGGATACCGAGACTGTTAACGAAATGTTTCGAGCTGCTCACTCAGTCAAAGGTGGTGCTGCAATGTTGGGCTACACCAGTATTCAAAAAACTGCTCATCGTCTCGAAGATTCTTTCAAAATATTGAAAGATAATCCTGTTGATGTCGACCAAAAGCTAGAAACTTTATTTCTTAACGGTTACGATCATCTTCAAGATTTAATTGAACGTTTAGAAAATTCTGCCGATTTTAAGGATGCTGATGCAGTAGAAATTTTACAGCAATCAGAATCAAATTTTGCGATCTTAGATCAATATCTCCAGCAGCTACTCTCAGGATCTACTTCGGGTCAAGCAAACGTCCCTCAGCAAGTGACAAAAATACTCAAGCAAATGCTACAGATATTCAAGCAGCCTGACAGTCCAGAAAGCCGTCAGAAACTGCATTTATGCTGTAGAAGCTTGGGGGAAATTGCCCCTAGTGAAGCTAACTGGCAAAATCTTATTTCCACTACTCAAACAGCGATCACTAATAAAAAGTATCCCTACAGCACAATTGCTCAGGTAGTTATTAAAGAAATCAAGCAGGCTGGCGACTATTTAAATGCTGGTCAGGCAAACAAACTCACGATCAGTAAAAACCTTCAGCAGTTGGCAGCTACGGCAGGCGGTACTGCTAGTGGTGTTGCTAGTGCTGTTGGTGCTGGCACAGTGAGTATTCCCACAGATCCTCAAGGTGCTGCGATCGCTTTACTTAAAACATTCAACAAACAGCAAATCATGCAAATATTTCAGATTATTAAGACCCGTCTCTAACTGGTAATATTGAACCAAAGACATAGATTTGATAATTTAATGTATGTCATAATAAAAGCTTATAATGTAAGTTTTTTAAGTGATAATTAGCTGTGTTTCAATTTGCTTTAAATTCCGCTATTCTATTCAAACCATTACTGCTTCAACTTCGTGTAGTTGGAGCTTTTTCCATTTTGAGCCTTTGTACTTGGAGTTTAATTAGCTGCATTTTGGATGTAATCGCTCAAGCTAAAAAAATGCATCAAATTCCCTGTAGTAAGTGTCGCTTTTTTACAGGAGACTATCGTCTCAAATGTACGATCAATCCTTCGGTAGCTAATACAGAGCAGGCGATTGGCTGTGGTGACTATCACCATCATAATTACTAATTAGTTTGCTGGCTCATTTTCACCAATTAGCTCATAGTATTTTTCTCGACCTTCATTGTATTGATTATTAGAATAGTTCATCACTTTATGAATAATCCATTTTTGCGGTTTACCGTCTTTAAGGAGTAAAGCGATCGCTGTAGCCATAATTTCATCATCGTCAAGACAGTCTTGAGCAAAGTAAGCACTGGTTTTACGGAAGCTAGATTTACTGTTTTCGCTGTCAAGATGTAGATATATTTTTGCGAGTAAAGTTTTATATGACTTAGGTTTTATCTGTTCAGCAAACATAGCTGACCAAGTAGGATCAGATAATTTCAGGTAATTACTCTGACTTTCTTTAGCAGTAAGTTTTCGAGCCAAAGATTTTAAAATATTGGGACTTGCTAGATGAATCTGTTTATATAAATAATCAACGACAACCGTTTGAAGTAAAGTATCTCCTAAAAACTCAATATGTTTATCCGAGGGAGCATGTTCTAATTCAGGCTTGAGATAACGTTTGAGGGATGGCACGATTAACCGTTTTTGTAGCCAATTGCGTGTCTGCGCAAAACCGCGATCTATAAATATTGCACCGATTAAAGCTTTGCAAGCCTGTTCAAAGGGATTACTTTGCTTGACTCGTAAACGATGACGTTCTTCTTTAAGATCCAAAAATGGATAAAATTCGCCTAGCTGTAAATCGTACCAAAAATTAGTTAGTCTTTCTGATTCGGTTAACTTACTCACCAATGCCTTTTGTTTTCCTACCTGAAAGTGAGAAAAATTCCAATAAATGTAGTCAACCAAAACTAAATTAAGAATTGCCTCCCCTAAAAGTTCCAAACGCTGATTGTTAATTTCAGGCTCATCAATTAGCTTGGCATAGGAAGAATGAATCAATGCTAGGCGAAGAGTTTGATCGTATTTAAAATTGATGCCAATCTTGTTCTCGATTTGTGATGGTTCCCAATTATTATTCATTGCTAATGTTGAAGTGATTCCCTGTTAACAAGACTACCTAAGATATATCGGCTAATGACAAAACTATAGAATATAGATAGATCTAATCCCACCGCTAATCGATAAAGTTATGGTTTCTGTATTTAAATGGTCGATCGCCGATTGGCATGAACTTAATCGAGATAATTAGTAATCAGTAATCACTCTTCTCCTGCATGATAAGAACTTCTAACCAATGGTGCAGAACGAACATGAGAAAACCCCAGATCTTGAGCTATTGCTCCTAAACGAGTAAATTCATCAGGAGTCCAATATTTGACTACAGGAAGATGAGCCAAAGAAGGACGCATATATTGACCGAGAGTAAGGCGATCGCATTTAATTTGCCGTAAATCTTTTAAAGTCTGAATTACCTCTGCTTCTGTCTCTCCTAACCCCAACATCAAACCTGATTTAGTAGCAATACTGGAGTCTATTTCTTTGACGAAGCGTAAAACATTAAGCGAGCGATCGTATTTTGCACCTCGTCTAACAGGTGCTTGTAAACGGGGAACAGTCTCTAAATTGTGATTGTAGCAAACAGGTTTGGCTGTGACGACGGTTGCCACTCGCTGCTGTTGACTAATATCTGCCGATTTACCACTCCAAAAATCGGGGGTTAGTACTTCAATTTGAGTTGATGGATTTTCTTGGCGTATAGCTGTCATCACTCTCACAAACCAAGCTGCACCGCCATCATCTAGATCGTCCCTCGCAACAGAGGTTAACACCACGTAGCGTAAGCCTAATAATTTAACAGCATCAGCTACCTTTTTTGGCTCATCAGGATCGAGAATCATCGGTGCATGACCCTTTTCTACCTGACAAAAAGCACAAGCGCGAGTACAAGTCTGACCCATTAATAAGAAAGTGGCAGTCCGATTGCTGTAGCATTCTCCACGATTAGGACATCTTCCTTCTTCACAGATAGTATGAATGTCTCTCTGTTTAATAATTTTCTGTACGGTAGACAGTTCACTTGCCTTACCGATAGGTCGCTTTAACCACGCAGGTAAAGAAGTCGCTTCAGTATGCCAATGGTTTTTGGTTGAAGAATGTGCAGAGTGATTCATAATTTATTGACGATTAGCAAAAGTATTGTAAATTAGTTATTTTCAAAGTCATTAGTTTTTAATTTTTAGCTCATGTAAAAAGCATTAAGTCAGGCTGATTCAGCTACGTAATACATCATCTAAATTTAAAGACCGTTTAATTAAAGCGCTTTTGTGGCTTGAAATTAGCACTCGGCGTAAATTACAAAAATAATTATTTATTAGATGTTTTTTCCTGTTATTTTAGTAATTCAAAAGGGAACTCTAAACTTGTAACCCAAAACTAACTGTCAAAACCAGTCTAGTCGATATCAGGTATCAAGAGTTAGTCGCTTAGGAGTAAATCGTGTCAACCCACAAAATTCTAGTTATTGATGATAGTAAAGTCATTAGAATGCGAGTCAAAGATATGTTGCCAGAGGGTAATTTTGACATTATTGAAGCCAAAGATGGTCTTGAAGGATTCAACTTAATTAGAACAGAAAATCCCAATTTAATTATGTTAGATTTTCTGTTACCAAAAATGAGTGGGTGGGAAGTATATCAAGAGATCCAGAAGCAATCACAATATCGCTCAATTCCCTTGGTTTTGATGTCTGGTCGCAAGGAAGAAGTCACCGATAAAATTACTGAGCCTTTTGAATATTTTTCCTTTGTCGAAAAACCTTTTGATAAAGAACAGCTCATTAATGCGATTCGCGATGCAATGATGAAGGCGAAAAAACAGCCGCAAGCATTGGTTACAGCATCCCCCAAAGCAGCTAGTGGAGCTAATGCCAATCTTTCTGCCTTAACCGCTGAAATTGAGTATTTAAAGTCTAAAGTTTACCGTCTAGAACAAGAGTCAGAGCAGATGAAAAAACAGTTTAATCAACTTGTCACTTTTATCAAGCAAAAACTGAGATAATTTTTGGCGCGACGATGATCTTAAATTGCGATCGCTAACTAAGAAATCAATTTTTGCTCAATTTTACCGATAATTATTAGACGGCTATTGACACCTGCTAAAGTTGTGGATAGCAACTACTGTGTTTGCTAGTGCAAGAATTGTGACTTATGCTATTTATCAACCAAGCTTAATGAACAATCAAGCTATTTTTGTCTTTAAAATACTGCTATTTTCTCTTGGATTATCTTTGTTAGTTAAGTATGGAGGCCGATATCTAGAGCTTCAGCCCACTACAATTACTGCTTTAACTATTGTTTTAATGCCATCTGTGGTTATTGGTTTAATCTTGGGCTGGCGCTACTATCAGAGTTAATTAAGCACTAAATTGCACAAATAACATCGTAACTAGATTATTTCCCGTGAATTATCAATAATATATTAGATAGCAAAACTCAAAAATTAGGTTAATCTATAGGCCAACTTTATGCCTGCTATGCTCAACCAAAGGAGTTTAAAAAAGTGAATTTTGGTGCTTGGATTGGTCTAATTGTCTTTTTTATCTCCATATATATATTGTGGCAAATCAAGCAGTTACTGCTACTGCTTTTTACGGCAATTGTCTTAGCAACATCCTTAAATATCTTGGTTAAAACCTTTCAACGCCGAGGTATCAAGCGATTTAGTGCGGTTCTTTTGTCAATGTTGTTGCTTATTTTTGTGAGTGTTAGTTGTGTTTGGATTGTTATACCACCGTTTATTGACCAGTTTCAAGATTTAGGTAAATTAATTCCCCAAGGGATAGAAAGATTAAACACCTGGACTGATTTACTTTCAGAGCGTCTCGATCCTCGAATAATAACTTTATTGCCAGATACCGAAGAATTAAATCGGCAATTACAACCTCTGCTCAACCAATTTTTAGGTAGCGGGTTAACAATTTTCTACAATTCTTTGGGCGTTTTGTTAGGTATTTTGCTGCTGTTAGCCATCACTTTAATGTTACTTGCCGATCCTATGACTTATCGGCAGGGTTTTAAGCGGTTATTTCCTGCCTTCTATCGTCGCCGAGTTGAAGAGATTTTAAATCTATGTGCAGAAGGTTTAGAAGGATGGCTAGTAGGGATTTTATTCAATATGGTGGTAATTGCTATTTTGAGCTTTACTGTACTTTTACTACTAGGTATTCCCTTGGCTCTATCTCAAGCAATGCTAGCGGGGGTAATGACTTTTATTCCTAATTTAGGGCCAACCTTAAGTGTAATTTCGCCTATGGCGATCGCTCTGATTGAAGCTCCTTGGAAAGCTCTAGCTGTCCTAGTTCTTTATATAATTATTCAACAGATTGAAAGTAATATTTTGACTCCGATTGTGATGGCGCAACAGGTTGCTTTGCTGCCAGCGATTACTCTATTGTCTCAGCTATTTTTTGCCACTTTTTTTGGTTTTCTTGGTCTATTTCTCTCCCTACCCTTAACCGTAGTTGCTCAGATTTGGTTTAAAGAAGTAATTGTTAAAGATGTTTTAGATAATTGGAATTATTCTTTTACAGGAAATCAAAACTTAGAAAAAAAAATAGTGATTAAAGAAGTAGCAACCTCAGAAGAAGAATAACGAGTCAAATCGGTAATTAGTAATTAGTAATCAGTAACCAGTAATCAATTACATGCGAACAATTGCTGAAATAAATGAAAAAATTAGTCGTGGTCAAGCCGTCGCTTGGACAGTAGCAGAAGTTAAGGCAAAAGTTCCTCAGCTAGGCATCAGCAAAATCTTTGAACAGGTAGATGTTGTCACAACGGGGACATTTGAGCCAATGGAGTCCACGGGAGCAATTATTAATCTGGGACATACCGATCCGCCGATTAAGATTCGCCAATGTTGGCTTGATGGTATTGCTGCCTATGCTGCTTTTGGGGCAGTGGATCTTTATTTGGGAGCAACTGCCACAGCGGACTACAATCTTCAAGAAAGCGATCCTAATTTACGAGAAGGTATCGGTGGGGAAAAAGGTGGTGGTCATGTAATCGAGGACTTGATTGCAGGGAGAGCCGTCCAACTTAAAGCGATCGGTCAAAAAACTGATTGTTATCCCAGAGCAATGTGGGAAAATGCGATTACCAAAGATAATATCAACCAATTTTATTTATTTAACCCACGCAATCTCTATCAGAACTTCATTGTGGGTGTAAACGGTGGCGATCGCACTTTATATACTTATTTAGGAGCATTACAGCCGAGATTAGGTAACGCGGTGTATTCTAATCCTGGGGCAATTTCGCCTCTACTCAACGATCCAGATTTAACTTCTGTGGGCATTGGTAGCAAAATCTTTTTGGGTGGTGGCATTGGCTATATTGCTTGGGAAGGGACACAAAATTTTCCTTTACAAAAACGTTTACCCAATCGTACCCCCATTGGCCCTGCTGCTACTGTTGCCCTAATTGGTGACGCTAAACAAATGAGTGCTGACTGGGTACGAGGCTGCTATTTCAAAAATTATGGGCCGTCAATTATGCTGGGAGTAGGAGTGGCCTTACCTGTGACTAGTGAAAAAGTGATTCAAAACTGCTCTGTAGTAGACCAAGACATTGTTGCCCCTGTGATTGATTTTTCCATTCCTCGCCGAGTTCGTCCTACTTTTGGTCTAGTCAGTTACGAACAGCTGCAAAAAGGGCATATGACCATCGATGGTAGATCGGTTAGGGTTGCCCCCCTAGCTAGTAAATATCGTTCTTTGAAGGTTGCCCAAGAATTAAAGGAGTGGATCGAAACAGGTAAATTTACTTTAACCGAACCAGTTGCTCCTCTGCCTAGCGATCGCCTTTTTATCCCTCAAGACAGTAACAAGTCTATTATTTCCTTAGAGTAATTATCTAGATTGATTAATTGGCAGACAACGCAGCTCATCTTAAAACGTTTTTGCTCTAAGTTATTTTTGTCCATCCTAACAAAGCCATTATTCTAAATAAGGGCTAAAATATTGCACTAGCTAATTTGCCCGTTGAAAAATGTTTAAAAAAATAGCAGCCGAAACACTAGGTTTGAGCGATATTGGCAAAATTATTTCCCCTGCCGATTACGATAAAGTAGATGCTGATGATTATTTGTTTCACGAAGATGGGGAAAAAATCTTTTTTCTAATCAAATCCAAAAAAGATGAATACTGCTTTACTAATTTGGCTTTAATTCATGTTGATGGAGATTCTGCTATTTCCAACAAAAGAATTGTTAAGCGTTATGAATATGCCAGTTATCAAGTTTCACAAGTTTTTATTGAAACCGCAGGCAATATTGACTTAGATATTGAAATAAAGTTTACCTTGGGTAATAGCCAAGTTTTTAGCATTGATGTCGATCGCCAGTCCCTCGAATCACTCAAAGATATTTACAAAGTTTTAATTACAATTAGCAAGCTTCAACATAAGGAAGAAATCAGCCGCAACAATGCCGTTCTCTGTCTTCAGGCTCTATCATCAATGTATAAAATCAATAACATTGAAAACGAAGCCTCAATCGTGCAGCATTTCAATACCATTTTCGTGAATTTTAATGCCACAATTTTAGAGCGCTATACAAAACGAGATTTTAGCAATATTTTTGAAAAATATATTCGCCTTTAGCCTTTCACAGTACAATTGCTCGAATTATATCAAGTATGAATAAACAGTTGAATTAAAACTCGCGCCCTAAAGGATATGCGAAGCGGTATACCACAAGGGTACAATGTGCTTTAGCACTAGCTTCGCGTCGCAAAGACACAAAGGCGTTTATCCCGCTTAGTTTGAGCGCGAGATTCGGCGAATTCATTTCGCCTTGAATAATCGCGCTGTTGGGGCAAAGATTTTATTAGAAGTACATAAGCGGACTTGATATTACAGTCATTTTTAGTTCTCAAGGGAGCGATCGCCCTTTTATTCTTCAAGACAGCAACAGGTCGATTATTTCCTGAGAATAATTATCTGGCTAATGTAATTAGTCCTAAAGGAGAAGCTTCGTGACCATAGGGCGACGCGTAGCTAGTACTTTAGTGAATCCTTTAGGACAACTTCAGTAATCAGTAATCAGTAATTAGTAATCAGTAATCACTGTCCATCGCTTGGCTTTTTCTTGGGCAAAATAGGACGAGCTGTGGCACTAGTTCTTTGGGGGCGAGCTGATTTAAGCTGAATTTTTTTCGGATCTTTCTTAAACTGGGGTTTGCGTTTTTGAGCAAAGCCTAGATCTGTTCCTTCTTCAATAATCAAATCTTCTCCCTCAAGACGCACCTTCAGATCCCAAAAACGACGTAGGGGTTTATCTCCCAAAACTCCCTTCAGTTTAAGTTTAAAGAACTTCGGTTTTTCACCTTCCTTACGGGGAAACTGCTTGACTTTGACGATGACAATTTCTTCTTCTGTAGAGTAAAAAATTACTTCGCCTCGAATTGAGAAATAACCGTGTTCAGCTTCTTTACCCGATGCCTCTAATTCCTCTGAGTCTTGGCTGAGGGTTTCTGGTTCCCATACCCCAACGATTTGAGCATGAAGACGATCCTCCTGTATTTTAGTTCGGGGATAAACTACCCACAAATGCTCTTGTTCGAGGTCAAGATGATTTTTAATCAGACTGATAATACGACCTAGCAGCACTGCTTCAATTTGAGCCCCATCAGTAGTCAACAAAGTTCCTTGAGTCATCTGATCGTCACTCTGTTGATATTTAGCTTCGATCAGACCGATAGCACGATATTGTCGTGGATGGGAAGGAGGAGGAATTGGCTGCTTCCTTTCTGGGTTTACCTCGGGTTGGGAATTGGGCAGGATGGAATCCTGAGAGTTATTGGTCATGGTAGATTCAGCCAATTGATTGACAGCAGTAGAAAGTTGATTGGGTTGTTCAGAATTATCGTGAGCCGAATTCATAGAGCGATAGTATCTTAATTAATGGGATATTACATCTCATCAATTGAAACTGCATCCAGAAAATGTCAGAGAAATTAAAATTGTCCAAGAAATCATACTTTATATTCTCATGAAATTTAAAATAACCTCTAGTTTTGTCTGTCTAAATCAAATTAGCTTCTCCCTCTAGAATAAACGATAGGAGAGTTGGTCTGATGACCTTAACCAACAAATCAAGTATAATCTGCTGATCGTAATTTGGTGATAAGAGCATGAAGAAAAAGCGCAGTAGTTGGATTTATTTAGTTTTAGGCATGATGTTATTTTCTTTAATAACTGCTTCTGCCCTGCCGATATTAGGCAGTGTCCTTGAAGGACAACAATTTGCCACAAATCCCAATCAAGAGGTAATCACCCTTTCACAGCAAGAACTAGCACTCATAGAAGCAGAAGCTTCTGGTTATCAAAAAGTTCTAGAACGTGAACCAAACAACGACACGGCTTTAAATGGTCTATTAAAAATTAGATTACAACAAAAAGATTTAAACAGCGCGATCGCTCCCTTGGAAACATTAGCAAAACTTCATCCTGAACAGACTGAATATAGTACTTTACTGGCTCAAGCCAAGTCACAAATTGAAGATTATGAAGGAGCAGCCGCAGTATATAACGAAGTATTAGCTGAACATCCTGGAGATATTTATGCTCTTGGTGGTATTACCAATCTCTATTTAACTCAATCATTACCAGAGAGAGCGATCGCCTTATTAAAAAAAACAATTAAGTTAGCCGATAATGCTGATAGCCCCCAGGCAGGTTCAATTAATCGAGAAGCCGTAGAATTATTACTAGGGGAACTATACACCAATCAGAAACGATATGGAGAAGCGATCGCCCTCTACGATCGATTAGCCCAGTTAGATCAGACTGATTTTCGTCCTATTTTGGCTAAAGCTTTGGTATTGGAGAAAAAAGGCGACTTGAGCGCAGCCCAGCCAGTGTTACAAAAAGCCTATATAGCTGCTCCCGAACAGTATAAAGATCAGATTGGGCAGGAAATGGAGCGAATAGTCAAGGAAATTAAAGTATCTAAAGCAGATAATCAGAAATCAGCATTATCCGTTGAATAAACTCCAAGAGCAACCAAAAAATCCTTTTTTCGGTTATTTTTTTTTCAATCTTTACAGATTAATAACTGAGTAACATCAGTAACCTAATATAGTTAAAGACGATAATGTTATTTATTTAAGATCGGTTTGTGGAAGGGAAAAGAGAGTCATTTGCTAATTGGGCATCTTATCATCTATTGAAATGGTCAATAGTTAGCCCTGCTCTACATACTTATTGGCGGTTAAATATTTATGGGGCAGAAAATGTCCCTCAATCTGGTGGCTTAATTGCCGTAAGTAATCATGCTAGCTATTTCGATCCACCTATCTTATCTAATTGTGTGGGTCGTCCTGTAGCTTTTATGGCCAAAGAAGAGTTGTTCAAAATCCCCGTGTTCAAGCAGGGAATTCAGCTTTATGGGGCATATCCTGTAAAACGTCAAATGGGCGATCGCGCAGCTCTACGTGCAGCTACCACAGCTATAGAATCAGGCTGGATCGCAGCGATATTTTTACAGGGAACTCGTTCTCCCGATGCCAAAATTACCGACCCCAAACTTGGTGCAGCTTGGATTGCAGCCAAGACTAAAGTACCCTTATTACCCGTGAGTCTTTGGGGAACAGAAAAGATTTTAATTAAAGGTTCAGCCTTGCCCAAACCAGTGCCGATTACAGTTCGGATTGGCGAGGTGATTCCACCTCCTGCCTCGACTAATAAAGCAGATCTACAAGCTGTTACTGAGCAGTGTGCTGCTGTGATTAATGCTCTCCATGATTTAGGACGATAAGCTGTCAAAAATACATATTTATCTAAAAATCAGCTAAGATGACTCATTCTCAAGATATAACCACCCTCGCCCGTTGGATGGCATCAGACTTTAGTAACCAGGCTCAAGCCTATGCTAATCCACCCTTTTTTGCTCACATTCGTGTCTGTATGCGTCCTTTACCCAATGACTTACTGGACGGCACTAGTTTGTTTCTAGAACAGGCATATGATTTTATGCTGAATCAACCTTATCGTTTGCGGGTCATTCGCTTGAGCTTAGTAGGCGATCGCCTTGAGCTAGAAAATTTTAAGGTCAAGGAGCAAGAAAAGTTTTACGGCGCATCCCGCAACCCAGAATTATTAAGTACTCTCACTGCCGATCTAATTGAGAAGATGGACGGGTGCGACATGGACGTGACTTGGACAGGTAGTTGTTTTCAAGGGCAAATTAAGCCTGGAAAAGCCTGTATTGTAGAGCGTAAAGGTAAGGTAACTTATCTCGATAATAGTTTTGAACTTACCGATAAACAGCTAATTAGCTACGATCGCGGACGAGATCCTGAAACAGATGAGCTTGTTTGGGGTTCGATCGCAGGGCCATTTGAGTTTTCCCCTGTTCAAAGTTTTGCCGATGAGGTAGTTAGATGAAGTCCGTTTAGACAATTTTAATTAAAACTCGCGCCCTAAAGGACTAGCTTCGCGTCGCAAAGACGCAAAGGCGCAAAGGCGTTTATCCCGCTTACTTTGGGGCAAAGATTTTATAAGAAGTAATCAAGCGGACTTGATATTACACCTTAAAATCAGAACGCGATTTAAATGCTGTCTGGCGACTTTTAGACTGGTAAACTATTTTTAACTTGTAACCAATAGAAAAATATCTTGCCTGAACTTCCAGAAGTAGAAACAGTCCGACGCGGATTAAACAATTTAACTCTCCAGCAGAAAATTCTAGGAGGAGAAGTTTTATTACCCAGGACTTTAGCTTATCCGCCTGAAATCGAACAATTTTGGCAAGGAATTACGGGAGTGGCGATCGCCCAGTGGCATAGAAGAGGTAAATATCTTTTGGCTCAATTAGAAAGCGATCCGAAGACTCAGTCTAAGCCTGATCGCCCCGCAGGTTGGTTAGGGGTACATCTACGCATGACGGGACAGCTTCTATGGCTACCGCAGGATGCTCCTCTCCAAAAACATACTCGTATTCGTTTGTTCTTCCCCGATCGCCAAGAGTTACGCTTTGTTGATACTCGCACCTTTGGCAAGGTTTGGTATTGTCCCCCTGAAACTGAACTTGAGTCTGTGATTACAGGCCTACAAAAATTAGGCCCTGAACCCTTTGCCGATGATTTCTCAGTCAAGTATTTTACCGAAAAGCTCCATAATTGTCGTCGTCAGATCAAAACTCTGCTGTTAGATCAAGCGATCGTGGCGGGAATAGGCAATATCTACGCCGATGAAGCTCTATTTCAAAGTGGAATTTTACCCCATACAGTAGCTGCCGAGCTAAAACCAAAGCAAATCAAAAAACTTCACCAAGCAATTATAGATGTTTTGCAAACTTCGATTGACAAAGGCGGAACAACTTTTAGTGACTTTCTCGATCTCCTAGGGGTTAGCGGTAATTATGGTGATGCTGCTCTAGTTTATGGCAGAAAAAATCAACCGTGCAAAGTTTGTGATACTCCCATTGAGAAAATTAAGCTGGGTGGGCGATCTTCACATTTTTGTCCTCAGTGTCAAGAGTAAGATTAGTTTTAATACTATTTCTCAAAAGTAATAAGGTAGTAGCACATCCACTTTAACTTGTTGGGTAAAATAATCAAAATCCGTAGGGCGAGGCACACCCCACTCTACTTAAATGAACCCAATGTTTTAGCCTAGACGCGCTACTACCAAGTCTCTTATTACTTCCTATTTCCTATTTCCTACTTCCTACTTATGTATTTTCTCTTCTTTCTATTTGGATATTAAAACCCTCTTCTTCGGTAGGAGGTTGAAAATAACTATTTACTTGATGAAACACTTTTTCGGTATCAAAATTAGCGGAATTTGGGTTAATTTTTCGCCGTTGTTCGATCTGTTTTAGACAAAGTTCATCACTTGCTTCAAGGTAATATAATTTATGTGGTATTTTATCCTCGGAAAATATTTCTTTGAACCAAGCTCGTTGATTAGGCGTATTACCTGGAAAATCCATAACTACGGAAATATCAGAATTTAAGAGATTTTGAACGTGTTTCTTTAGTAAAGGCTTGAGACGCGATGAATATTTTAGATAATCAGCAAATACTTTAATTTCTTCAGGATAAACAGCTGCCAACCATTCATCTTCAGAAAGTAGTATGGCATCATATTCATTCGCTAGTTTGCTCGCTTGGGTCGATTTACCAGACCTCATCTTCCCACAAAAAAATATTAGGGCGTGTCATCAATTAGAAAAATGCGCTCGCTTCGGAAGAGATAGAATAATCCACAGAAGAGCTAAAAGAAAGAGTAAATTGTGACCAAACGTTATGCTTTGAGAGATGATCAGTGGTCAAGAATTAAGAATCTACTTCCAGGAAGAGAAGGAACGGTGGGAGTGACAGCCAAGGACAATAGATTGTTTATAGAAGCAGTACTATATCGTTACAGAGCAGGTATTCCGTGGAGAGATTTACCGTCGAGATTTGGTGATTTTAGAGTGGTGCATACGAGACATAGCCGATGGAGTAAAAAAGGAATTTGGGAAATGGTATTTCAACCTTGCTTCTTCTGTCGTTTGGCTTAATTGATGACACGCCCTAATTAGTAATTAGTAATCAGTAATTAGTAATTAATATTATGGTTCTTGATAACTGGCTACTCTAACGCTCAATTTTCCTGCTTGGGGATCTTGGTCAAAAATAAATTCTCCAGACACAGTTTCTTGACGAGACAAGAAATCGATTTCTTGGTGACCAACTTGGGTTGCTTCTGGAGTAACCAGTTCACCGACAACTTCAACCGAATTAGCAGTTTTTCCCCCAAAGTTGGTGAGGGTAAACGGGACGTAATATTGCTGATTAACCTGTCTTACTTTAGCAGTAGATACAGATAAAATTGGCGGATTTGTATCTCCCGTGATCCAGGTATAGCAAATCAAGGCAACAATGATACTTAACAAGAACAATGAAATACTCAAGCTGACTTTTTCAGCTAGCGATCGCTTGGGAGAATTTTTGGACATAGGAAAACTAGAAGGAATAAATAAAATTTGTCCTAGGAAACTAACTGCAAGATTCAAAACTTTAAACTTTAAACTGCCAAACGTCCCGCAGCGCCACCAATACAGGCAGGTAAGCCTAATACTATGCCATGACGTAGCCACATGAACCACGGATCGCTAAAAGTTAGTTTGTGAAAAAACCACATGATTAGTATTCCTGTTAGTAAAGATATTAAATAAGATATAATCGTCTCGCTCTTGGGACTCTGAAATATTCCCGATTGTTTTCGACGATTTTGATAGTTGGTAATTTTTGAGGCAAAGACAATGCCATAAGAGATTAATAACGAAGCCAGCATCATAATCAGTAGCCAACCAGAAGACGCAGAGGCTGCTAGCATATCTATCTCATCAGTTGGTGCAATGCTAAAAGACACAAACAAAGCGCCGATCATTGCAGCAAATAGATCTGCCACAGTATCTTTCCAGACTATAGCTTGCTGCTTGTTAGATTGAACAGACTGATTATTGTTATCGGAATCTGTTTCTGCACCTCTAGTTAAAAGCGATCGCGAAAATGCCACCCCAACGGAAAAAGGAATACCCTCAAAAACAATTTTACCTAATGCTTCGCTTAAAGATGTTTGTCCATTAATTTCTTGCAAAACAATTAACATCAAGGCTGCACAGGTTATACCAATCGCTAGGGTTTCAATGGTTTCGGCGATATTCTCTAAGATAGTTAGGTTTTTTTGTGGTCGAAAACCTTCAATCTGATTGAGCATTAGCACAATCGTAAACGTTACGGCTAGACTGCTTAAGAGCATTGGCGGTTCGATCTCAGAGCCGATAAACCAGACTTCCATCGTGTAAAGCAAGGGAATGCCAAATAAAAATCCTCCCGAAGCGCCACTGATGATTTCTTGGATTTCTTCTTGCCAGCTATTGTTAGATCTTTTATTTCCTGCTGGCTGCTGTCGATTACTCAATATTTTATCCTGTCTTTAATATGTGTTGTCGATCATAGTACTTAATCCAGTATTGCTTAAACTTAGGCAAACAATATTGTTGATCGTCGATCAAAGTAACCTACCAAACAAAACAAAACCAAGCAAATGATGTGAATACTTCTTTACAACAGCAACGCCAAAATTGGACTACGTAATTGCATCTATTCCTTAAGAGATATATCTTTATTGCGATGTAAGAGTTTGAATTTATTGTTTAGTATACATATGTTGTGTGTCAATCGACTTGTATCTATGAGTAACTTTATTTTGGTGGTTGAGGATAATGATGACCTTCAAATCTTGTTCAGGCTAGTTTTAGAGTCTGAGGGATATGAAGTGGCAATAGCGGATAATGGAAAGGATGCTCTTAGGCTTCTTGAAGAGACGCAACCTCAATTAGTAATTATGGACATCATGATGCCTGGAGTTAGCGGTATTGAAGTTTCTCGTAGCATCAAACAACAGCCAAGTTATGAGACTTTACCAATTTTGCTCGTATCTGCTGTAGATCGCCTCAAAGAACAGCAACTTAACTATAGCCAAGCTAATGGAGTTCTTTACAAGCCTTTTGATCTTGACAATCTGCTTGACAGAATCGCCCAGCTAACTGGCGATCGCCAATTTCGGCTAAATTTTTGGGAAACTTCATCTTTTAATTGCTGTTTGCAAAGCTAATTATTTAAGCTGTATTGGAAATATGAGAATAGACAATTTGCTCTAATTCTTCCAATAGGTATGGCTTAAGTAAGCAGCCATCAAAGCCAGCATTCTTAATCATTTCTTGCTCCCTGTCTCCAGCTAGAGCGGTAACTGCAATTACAGGAATAGATTTTGTTAGCCAATCGAGCCGTAAGATTTTTAATAGCTCTAGACCACTAATTTCAGGCATTCTAACATCTAGCAGAATTAAATCTGGCTGTCGCTGCTGTGCCAGTGATAAAGCCGTTAAGGCGTTTTCAGCAATTAAACAATGATAATTAAATAAGCTCAGAGCCGTATAAATATAAGTCAAATTATCTTTATCGTCTTCTACGACGAGGATAGTTGCTTTAAATGAGTTTTCTTGAGAAATTGGCGTTAGTGTAGTATACATTGATAATATATATCTCCTAGCTACAATAACGCCTCCTCAAAATGAGAAATGAACTCAATTTCCATCTGAGAAGGGGTTTCGTTGATTGATTGTATGTTGCTTATGCCAAGTCGCTCACTTGAGATAAACAGCCATATCATTTAGCTTAATTCTATGATCTTAAATCTTATTAAGCAAATTCATCTTTTCTATTCATCAAAGTATAATATCGCAATTAAAAAGTATTACCAATTAATTACGCTTAGTTTGACGTATTTGAGGCATTTCATTCAGCAAAGCCAAAATACCAGTAAAATTATGTTCCAAGGTAGTATCAATCGTAAGATCGATAACTTCAACTCCCAAATTGTGTCTGATTTTAGCAATCACTTCGCTTTTAATGATGCGATCGATACGAATGCGCAGATCGCTGACAAAATTTTGATCCTCAGAATTATTTAACAGCCTTTCCAAAGAAGTGACGGAATTTTCCACAACGATCGCAACTTGTTGACCAAATATATGACAACTAATTTTGCCTACCCGACAGCTTAATTGATCTCGGTATAAAGCTTGGATAGATTGAGAAAGATTACGCTCCATTTCACCACGACTAGGAACATTGTTTGCCATTTTCGCTTTTAATTAATTATTCAAGTTTTGATTAGATGAAATAAAAAATTAATCAAACAGCTTTCATAGTGTCTGATTCCCTAGCGTTTGAAGAGTTAGGGACGGTTGTATTGCTTATTCCTATACAATCTTAACTAAATAATAAAGGTTTTAATAATAGGGTCAGATGAGTAATAACCGAATATAACTATTGGCTTTTTGTACAGAACAAAAAAAGAAAAAAAGAAAAAAGAAAAAAGAGTTGCACTAATAAGCTAGAACAGGTTTTGATTAAAAGTAACTACTGAAGACTAAAAAATTGTCTAGATAATATAAATAAAAGCAAATTAGCGATCGCTGTGACAAAATACAATCGGCGATCGCTAATTAAATAGCAGAATAAAAAAAAGTTAATTACTTAAGCTACAAATTCTTTCTCAGTTGCAGCTCCTTCAGCTGCTCTAAAGGTAGGTGAGACCACTTCAGAGAAACCAAAGTCATCTGAAGTAATTACATCAGGAGAAACTCCAGTTAAATTGGCAATCACACCACCAAAGCTAGAAATTGTAGTACCAGTGCCACCAGTAGTACTTGCAGTGATAGTTAGATCGTCAAAAGTTAATCCATTGGTTAATAAAATCTGATCTGATCCATCTACAAAATCAAAAATTCTATCTTGACCATCACCGATTACAAAAAGATCATCACCCCTTCCGCCATACAGAGAGTCATTTCCTGCTTCACCCCCTAGGGTATCATTACCATTTTCACTTCTTAAGACATCATTACCATCTCCACCTCGTAGTAGATCATCGCCTGCACCTCCAGTCATAAAATCGTTACCAGCATCCCCTAAGAGATTATCTTTTTGCCCCCCACCTGTAATAGAATCGTTACCAGCCAATCCCTGAATATAGTCTGATTCTCCCGTTCCTGTTAGTCTTTCTGAGCCATCAGTACCATTGATACCGTTAAAGATGCTGATTGCTAAGTCATACTCTCCAATGCTAAAACCTTCGCCAGAGTTTTCTACATTGGGATCGTAATCGAAATTAGCATAACTACTCACGCCAACATAGTAATCACCTGAATTGGCAGCAGTGTATGCCAAGTAAGAATCGAAACTGAAATCTTCAAAAGGCCCTTGACCATCATCATTGATAGCTTGTTGGCTGCTAGCAGAGTCAAATACTCGTAGTACAGAATCTAAATCAGAGCCATTTTCCCGCGCTTCAGTATTGAGAGTGACCACATCTCCTTGATCTAGCTGCAATTTGATGAAATCGACATCGGAAGTTGATTCGATCTCACCACTGAGAACTGCGGCATTTCCAGGAGAGGTTAATCCGCTATCGTTTGCAGTGCTAATAGTATTGTTCGGTTCAATTATAGACATTTGTTTGGCTCCAAAAAATTATGTTTTTCTGGCTAAAAGTTTTTAGCTGATATATATCTATCAGTAGTACCCATAAATTTTTTGGTTTTTTGAGGCTTGACTGTAATAAAGCTTAATACAAGCTCTAAATGTATTGAGGATGGTTCTTTTATCCAGAATCATGATTCTGCTTTTTGTTTATTTAAAGCTTTTAAATTGCATTTATTACCCCAAATGTCGGTATGGAAATTCAGCGTAATTTTCGTAATCAGTGAGCGAAAGCATTATGGGTATCAAGATCAGTAAGTTACTCCAACAAGTATCTCAACATCCCCAAGGAAGTGAACAAAGGCGAAGAGCGATGCATCGTTTATTAACTGAAATTTATCATCTACCAGGATTACTCAAATCATCGCATCCAGATTATTTAGCTGCCTTGAACCAAACTTGGGAAAAAGTTAGTCGAGACATTTGTTGTGAGTTTCAACCTAAATCAAAATCATTGGAGAAAAGTCTGGTTAATTGGATCAATGGATATCTATACTGGCGCATAAAAGATTTATATGCTGCTAATTCTGCTTTAATTAGCCTCGATGCACCGATCGCTGAAAATGATTGGCAAACAACCTTGCTCGAATTACTAGCAGAGACGGGATTCAACACGCCCAAATTAAATGGATTAGATTGCTATATTGAACAGCTACAAGAACAAGAAAATGAACGTCTTAGTCAAAAAATAGTAAATTATATTAATCAAGATCCCCAAAATCGGCTGAAAAACTGTTATCCCCGCGCATATCCACATTGTCATTGCCAGTTACTTAGCCAAAAAAGATTGTTATCAGAACCTACTAAAACTTTTGAAGATATTGCTGAAGAATTAAATATACCTTTAAAACAACTAACTAACCATTGGTATGGAAGGTGTAAGCCACTTTTGCAAAAAATCTTTCAAGATTACAAATTACGAATTACTAATTAAAGTTTAATTTAAGTAGGTATGCAAAATAATTGATCAAACCCCTACCCTAGAGCTATTTGTCCTAAAGGATACCGCTCCGCATATTACTCGTTACTTGTTACTTGTTACTCCCTAACTTCATTTCCAATTTAATTACACCCACCTACTTAGCTAGATAACTATTCCTTGACCATGGGAATATTAACGGTAAAAGTCGTACCTACTTCTAGCTCACTGACTACGAAAATAGTGCCTTGATGAAATTCGACATATTCTTTGGCGATCGCTAAACCCAAACCCGATCCCTGATAACCTTGTGAGTTACTGGCACGATAAAAAGAATTAAATAGTTTAGGTAGATCTTCGGGGGGAATGCCAATACCGCGATCGCGAATCGTAAATATTAATTCTGAAGCCTGAGAGTGAATTTCAAAATCTATAGTGCTATCTTTGGGCGAGTATTTACAGGCATTGGCGAGTAAGTTAGTCAGAACATGATTAAGTAGTTTACTGTCTAAATTGAATTCTGCTGATTCTGCTTGATAAATAAAGTTGATTGTTTGCCTGTTGTCAAATGCTGTTTGAACTTCATTAATTACGTGGCGACAAAACGTTTCTAACTCTAGTGGCGCAGGATTAAATTCCAACTTGTTCATGTCTTTTTGACTAATCACCAAGACATCATTTAAGAGATTGGTCATTTTGGTGACGTTGCGCCGTAATTGTTGCAAAACTTCTGTCTTTTTAACTGGGGTTAATTTATCTCCATAAGCCTCTAAAATTTGTGCCATGCCTGAAATACTATTTAGAGGATTACGAAACTCATGAGATACCGTAGAAATGAAGCGAGATTTGATTTTATTTAACTCTTTTTCGTGAGCTAAAGACTGATTTAACTTTTCTTGTGTGGCTTTAAGCTGAAGAGAATAAGAACGCGATCGCAATAGTACGCGAATTTTAGTTCGGAGTTCAATTTTTTCCACTGGTAGATAAACAATATCATCGACTAATGGTTCTAAATGATCTGTAGACAAACCAACATCATGCAGGGTAGTCATAAAAACGAACGGTAGGAACAAAGGAATCACTGCCTCCCTTTTCGCCAGCATTTTTTCGCGTAAATAATGAATAGCCGTATAATCAATAAAACAGAGATCGAAATCCTCGGTTAACATTTGCTCACCAGCTACAACAAAGTCCGAATCAACTCCAGGAGCAAGTACTTGATAGTATTTCTCCAAGGCTTGAGATAACAATTGTCGATTCTGCTGATGTTCGACTAGTAAGAGAATACGTTTCCTTGTTCCTTGTTCACTGTTCATTGTTCACTGACTTAGGTACACCGCTTAATATTCCTCGCAAATGAGACAAGGGTTCACCTACCTTGATCCCATACTTAGTAATTTTAAACTCTCTTAGGGTGCGCTCGAAATCTGATACTCTTTTTTTCAATACGCCGATCGCTTTACGCAACTCGCCATTTATTTCTAAATAACGTAAAAAGATCAAATTGTCGGCTAAATAAGACAGTCCTACTTCAGTCACGCTAAACTCTACCCCAGTAATCGCATGGGTTTCGTTGACTAGAATGACCGTGACTCCCATATTTTTCAGATATTTACATAGGGAATGTAGATGACGAATTAAATCTCCTCCTTCCATCGATAATCTATATCCTGAAGTACTATCGATCATCACTATTTTGGCGTTGTTTTGCTCCACTTCGGTGCGAACTAATTGGACGAATTGATGAGGAGTATACTTTAGGGGTTCAATATTAACTATCGAGAGTGTCCCGCGTTCAATCATAGCGTGGGCGGGAATATTAATTGATTCGCAACGTCTTAAGATCGTACTTGAAGCTTCTTCAAAAGCATATAATACTGAGCGTTCTCCTCTTCCCGCAGCCTCCTTCATAAACTGCATCCCAAAGGTTGATTTGCCTACACCTGATGGGCCACTGAGAATAGTTGTTGTTCCTCGTTCAATTCCACCACAAAGTAATTCATCAATTTCTGGAATACCAGCAGAAATGACTTCTAGTGTATCCTCACGTTGATAAGTCTCTGGAATCAGAATCGGATAAACCAACATGCCGCGATCGCTTAAATGTAAATCGTGATGACCTTTAGCAAAACCAGAACCCCGAAATTTATTGACTTGAAGACAGCGCTTGTTAATAGTTGTGTGTAGTTCAATTACGCCATCGCTCATAAACTGGAGATCATCATCAGGATCGCGATCGCTTCCTTCGGAGGTAAATAATAGAGTAATATCGCGATCGACTACAAAGCGTAAAAATGACTGTACCTGCTTGCGAAATTCAAAGGCATCTTTTGCCAGATAACGGAATTGGGTAATAGCATCGAGGAAAATCCGCTGTGGCTTGATTTTTTCAATTGCAGCCACCAATTTTTCCGTAACTGGTGATTTTTCTACTTCTGAAGGAGAGAAAATATCATAGCTTCGATCTTCGGCAAAAAAATTTTCTGTAGTGCTAAGATCTAGAAATTCTACATCATCTAGCTCGATACTCATTAGCTTGGCATTACGACGCAGCCTTGATTCTGACTCACTAAAGCTGATTAGTAGGCTGGTTTCTCCCAAAGCAATTCCAGTACTAAGAAAATGAAATCCTAAAGTCGTTTTTCCACTACCTGGTTGACCTTTAATTAAATACGCTTGTTCAGCAACCAATCCCCCCAACAGGACTTCATCTAAACCAGCAATTCCTGTAGATATACGCTTTAAGGTCATTATAGATACTTCGATACGATCGCAAATTTACGCAAATTTAAGTTTATTATGAAAATAGCCCATAATATAGTTTAAGTTACTATGTGATCGCACCTCTTGGAAATACTTGATGAGATTTTCCCGAAAACTTTAAATATTTTTTATTTTTACATTGGCGATCGCCCCTCTTGATCATATCTCCTGAAATTCTTAAGGCTATTTCAAATATGTTTTACATCTAATATAAATTAGTCTACGTTTAAATCTACTAATTTAAGCGATCACCGTTGATAATTAATACACAAAAATACGCAAAAAAATAGTAAATCTAAACTTAATTAGATTTACTTAATTACTCTTAAAATTACGGAATTTTAATTATTTTAGGTTGTCGGGGACAGTTCTTTCAGCTACATCTGGATAAAGTCCACCCCAATCTTTTACTGCTTCTTTTGTTTCTTTGCCAATTTCTTTAACTCTTTCTAAAGGTTGGTCTTCGGTTGCGCGAGCCTCTTGTTTCCACTCGCGAGTAGTTGTTGGTCGTTCGGGATTACCTTCAAAGATCTTATCACTAATTTTATCAGCAGCACTATTACCGTTGGTAGCATAGCTACTAACACCACTAGTTAATAAAATTACAGCTAAAAAAGTAGTAGTTAGTAGACTTTTGATTTGAGTTTTTTTAAGTACAGAACTCAGGTAGTTGATTGCTTGAGAAAATAAATGTCTCATTTTTTTTGACAGAATAACAAAATAATTGTGCAAATTTACGTGTAAGTTACTCAAAATGAAGTAAATAGAAATATTGGAAATTTAAATTTATTTTTTATTTCATTCTGCTTTTAGTTACACAACCTCAGATTAGCTAACTTATAACTTTTAATTCCTCCGACTAAAGTTATAGTTTGTTTTGGAGCAAGTACGGATAATTAATAAATATAGATAAATATCTCATTTCCCCATAATTCAAACTATTTAACTGTTCCAAAGATATTATTAAGAAATATCCAACCAATGTTTCATTTTGAAGTTTATTTGTCAGTATTTGATACAAACTTTTGAAGCCGTAAAAATAGCTGCTGACAATATTAACTACTTGCGCGATCGCTTAGATATTCCCTTTGCTTTTGAAACTGGGGTTAATTATTTGCAACCGCTTCCTGGTGAAATGACAGATGGAAGTTTTTTCGCTGCCGTTGCTGAAACTGCAGAGCGTGGAATTGTCCTCGCTCTGCACAATCTTTGGTGTAATGAAAAAAATGGTAGTAGGGCGAGGCACACCCCACCCTACTTAAACGAACCCAATATTTTAGTCTAGACACGCTACTACCAAGTCTCTAAAACCTGAAAGCTCAAAACCAATTAATTTAGATATCAGCTAGTTCGCACTAGTAGTTTGCCTGCTCTGATTTTTTGGAGAGTATCCAGAGCGCGTGAATAACTCCTGGAACCCATCCTAACAGAGTCAATAAAATATTAATAAATAAAGCTTGACCTACTCCCATGGTTAAAAACACACCAAGGGGGGGAAGCAATATTGAGGCAATAACATTAATAATTCCCATTTCTCTTTCCTACTTTTTAAATACTTTGTATCCAATTAATTTCCATTTTAAATCTCTTTAAGCAGCAGAGCTTCTATCTTAAGCAAGATAAGCATCTATCTCTACATTTTATTTTTTAGGTAATAATACATCTTTGGCTAGAGGTAAGAAATAAGACAATTTTTTAGGATTAATTAGTATAAAAACAGAAGCAAAGCATTAATGTTTTGTCTTACGTAAAATTGTAAAATAAACAGGAGTCAAAAAATTATGTTAGGTTCATTTTTAACTATCTTAGCTACAGCATTAAGCCTTTTGGTAGTTGATATTATCTTTCCTGGGGTAAATCTGGCGAATTTTCCTGCTGCTCTAGTTGCAGCCTTAGTAATTGGTTTAATTAATTCAGGAGTTAAGCCAGTAATATCATTATTATCTTTACCACTCAATGTCGTAAGTTTAGGTGGATTTTCTTTGGTAGTTAACGGTTTATGTTTCTGGTTAGCTGCTCTTTTCGTTCCTGGTTTCCGAGTTGCTGGTTTAGTAGCCTTTATCGTTGCCCCGATAATTCTGTCTATAGTTAACACTTTTCTGAGCAAGTATTTTGCCGAAAAACTACCCAACATGGCTCAAGAATAAAAATTAAGACAGTTTGTAATCATACAATATTACACAATTCATTGTTTTATTGTTATCTATCTTAATATTTTAATTTAATCAAACTATAGATAGATAATCTTTGGCAATAGATAAAAAATACTCAAATAAAGATAAAACTAGCTTAACTTTGGTAAAACTAGTCTAGCTAGTAAATATTTGAGCTTAACCAAACGCTGATAATCACAATATATTTCATTTCTAGGAATCAAAGTTATGAAGACCAAGCAATACAAACGTGCTGCTGGATTGTTTTACAGTCGGGATGAAGCAGAAAGTGCAGTTCGTGATCTCAAAGCAGGAGGTTACGACATGGATCAAGTGTCAGTCATTGCCAAAGATGCCGATCGCGTGGCAGGACATGAAACTACCGAAAAAATAGGTAACAAAGCAGACGAAGGTGCTACTACTGGTGCTTTAACTGGTGGAACATTAGGCGGTATTACTGGTTTATTGGTAGGCTTAGGTGCATTAGCTATCCCTGGTCTTGGGCCTATTTTATTGGCTGGTGCAGAAGCAACTGCGATCGCCACCACTTTAGCTGGAGCTGGTATCGGTGCTGCTGCGGGTAGTTTAATTGGAGCGTTGATCGGCTTAGGGATTCCTGAAGAAAAAGCGAAAATATATAGCGATCGCGTGGGAAGAGGTAGCTTCCTGGTAATAGTGACAGGGACAGAATTAGAAATAGATCGTGCAGCAACGATCATGCGTCAACATGGTGTAGAAGAATTTGACATCTACGATATGCCAGGCGCAAAAGTACCTGCCGTTACTAATGTTACTGATGTTGATAAAAACATGAGAGCCAGAACCGATCTTGGTGATATGCCAGGCGCAAAAGTACCTGCCGTTACTAATGTTACTGATGTTGATGAAGATCTTAGAGCCAGAACAGATCTTAGCGATGTGCCAAAAGCAAAAGCCATTGCCATCACTGACGTTGACGAAGATATTAGAGCTAGAACAGATCTTGGCGATCGCGATAAAATAAAGCTCTATGAAGAACGTTTGCTGGTCAATAAACACCGCGTCAAAGCTGGCGAAGTATCTATTGGCAAACACGTCGAAACTGAGACTGCTGAAGTTGCTGTCCCTGTGAAAAAAGAACGTATTGTGATCGAACGCTCAAACGCAGTAAATACAACCCCCGTAGACTCGGGTACGGTAGATTTCACCGACGCTGAGACAATTCGCATGGAAGCTTATGAAGAAAAGCCAAAGATTCAAAAAGAAGCTTTTGTTCGCGAAGAAGTCAACATTCATAAAGAGATTGAGCAAGACACGGTTAATGCGCAAGAAACTATCCGTCACGAAGAACTAGATATAAAAGCAGACGGCGACGTAATTCAACGATAAACCAGTAATAAAACAAGATAGAAATAGGTTAGGTATGGATTTTGGGATTAAAGGCAAGGTAGCAGTAATCACTGGTGGTGACTCTGGCATGGGTAAAGCTACAGCTAAATTATTGGCTGCTGAAGGAGTGAAAATTGCCCTGATAGATAGAACCAAGGATGAGCTAAATACGACTGCCACAGAAATAGATAAAATTAGTGAAGCTATACAGGTTACAGCCGATCTAACTAACCTAGAGCAAGTTGAAGCAGCAAAACAGCAAATTCTAGAACATTATGGCGCTGTGGATATCTTGGTCAACTGTGCGGGTATCACAGGCTCAACTAAAGAGTTTTTAGAATTAACCGATCGAGATTGGTACGAAACGATTGATGTTGATTTTATGTCTGCGGTGCGCGTTTGTCGAGCTTTTATTCCCTCCATGCAAAAACAAGGCTGGGGCAGAATTGTGTTAATTGGTTCAGAAGATGCTGTACAGCCATATACGGATGAAATGCCTTACTGTGCAGCCAAAGCAGCAGTACTTAACCTAACCAAAAATCTCTCTAAAGCTTATGCCAAAGATGGTATTTTGATCAACTCGGTGTCTCCTGCCTATATTGCCACCCCGATGACTGATGCCATGATGGAAAAACGGGCAAAGGAAAAAGGCACGAGTTTTGATGAGGCGATTCAAACTTTTCTCAAAGAAGAACGTCCTCATTTAGAACTACACCGTCGAGGTGAAGCAGAGGAAGTAGCTGCGGTAATTGCCTTTCTTTGTTCTCAGCATTCTAGCTTCGTTGTCGGCGCAAATTATCGAGTTGATGGTGGTTCAGTCGCCACTGTCGGTTAGCAATAACCACTATTACATTTGTTCATAAATATATTAATTGATTGGAGAAGATCAAAAATGAAAAAGTTAACAGGATTATTATTCAGTAGTATTTTGCTTTTGGGTGTAGTTGGTTGTGATGTTGCCCGTACTAGTGGTGATGCTCCTACAGATCCAAACGACGGTGCAGCAGAGGTAGAAGATGCTGCTAAAGTAACAGAAACTAAAGATGATGGTCAGGGTGAAATACGTCGAAAACAGTTAGAAGCTGATATTCGAGCAAGAGAAGAGCGCAATAAAGTTGCTGGCGATCCTGAAGTGAGGGCTGATTCCGATCTTGAAAGTGAAATAAGATCTAAGTTAGAAGCAAATATACCTCGTTCTCAACTAACCGTAGAAGCTAAAGATGGTCAGGCAAAAATTCTCGGTACAGTACCCAGTCAAGAAGAATACGATAAAATTGTGCCTCTAGCCAAAGAAATTAAAGGAGTTAAGGAAGTAACTACAGAAGTTAAGGTAATACCTGCTACTGAATCATAAGTTTTTAGTAATAACCTAAAATTAAAGGGTTTGGCAATGCCAGCCCTTTAGTCATGTTAATTATTAATAAACTATATTCAATAATCCAGTTGTTAAAACAATCATTTTAGATGAAATACAAATAAGAATGATACAGATAGATAGTCCCTAAGTCCCCAAATCCCCGACGCGAAGCTAGTCCTTTAGGGCAAGTCCCCTTAGATGCGATCGCTAATATTACCATAGTTTTATATGCTGTAAATATCTAACAAACGCACCTGATTGAAATAGAACTCTTAAAAATTATTCATTTCCAAAATTAATTTGATGAAGCTTTGGCTCTATTATCTCACCACTTTTTTCGTAATTATTCTGACACGGTATTTATTAGTAGCTGGAGGCACTTATTGGCTATTTTATGCTTCAGATAAATCCTTTATTAAGCAATCTTTAAATCTTAAATATCCTCAGAAAAAACTCATCCAAAAAGATATTGCCCTGTCTATTACAGCTACCGTAGCAACTGCTATTTGTGCAGCCTTAGTAATGACTATCTATGACTTTGGGGCAACTCGTTTGTATAGTTCAATTGAAGACTATGGAACGTGGTATTTAATTATTAGCTTTTTTGGCGTAATCTTACTACAGGATGCTAGTTATTACTTTTTTCATCGAGGATTTCATCACCCCTCAGTCTATAACTGGCTGCATCGAGGACATCATCGCTCTAAAAATCCTACACCTTGGACATCTTTTGCCCTCGATTTTCCTGAAGCATTAATTCAAGGATTATTTTTGGTAGCCATAGTTTTTATCATTCCTCTTCATTTCGCCGTTTTAGCTTTGTGGTTAATTACAATGACAATTTGGTCATTGGTTACTCATCTTGGCTTTGAATTGTTCCCCAATTTTCCCGCTCATTGGTTTGGCAAGTGGTTTATTAGTTCAGATCATCACTCTCTACATCACAGACAATACAATAAACACTATGGACTGTATTTTACTTTTTGGGATCGATTACTCGGTACTAATTGATTTTATTGGCTCTAAGGTTTAAATAAAAATCCGTAGGGCGAGGCACACCCCACCCTACTTAACTTAAATAAACCCAGTAATAAGAGACTTGGTAGTAGAGCGTCTAGACTAAAATGCTGGGTTAATAAAATCTTAAAATGTTTGTCTACATTGAGGGGCGCAATATTTTTACCCAACAAATTAATGTGGACGCGCTCTTTTGGTTGGGTAGAACCAAGCGTGAAACCCAACAAAATCTTTTAATCGTTGGGTTTCGTGCCTCAAACGCCACTTGCTATATCCTTTAGGACAACCGAGGACACCTCGGCGACGCGCGACGCGAAGCTAGTCCTTTAGGGAAGCTAGTACCACAAGGGTATAACATCCTTTAGGGCAACGCAGTGGCTCCCCAACCTACAATTTGATTTGATCTCTCCATTTACTATTGAAAATTGGTATTACGTATTATTAGAACCAATAACCCCAACTTTGTGTCGAAAAGAAAGTTCTCCACCATACCAACCTCCAACTCCTAGGAGTGTTGCCACCAACAACGAGACAAGTAAACCAATGGGAAGGATAAAAGCCTCTGGGCTATCTTGCCTAAACCAAAAATTAATTGCGGTTAAGACTAAAGCTGTAACATTAAAAGCCATGTGCGCCCAGCCAGCAGTACGTTTACGAACTTTGGGAATTTTGAGAAAATCTGACATTCCCACCAAAGCTGCTAAAATGCCTGCGATTAAACCTAGTCCAATTAACCAGGTAGAAGCACGCGCCCAGAAAAAGTCTCTTGTTAACAAATAGCCGAGATCGCTACCAGCAGCACCCGTTAAAAAAGCTACGGGAAAGACCACAATAATCGGATGAATTGGATGTCCTGCGATCGCTACAGAACTAGTCACGCCGTTACTTAAATACTCGCTTTCGAGGCTTTCAATAATTGGCGGGAGGTTAGGATAAGGATTTTGGGCGTATTCTGATTCAAATTCTGTATTTGTCATAGTATTTCTCCTCAAAGCAACAGCTATAGCCGTACAAAATTAGCGATAGACAATTAGGGTAATCGGCTCGAAGGTAGCAGGTAGTATGTAATAGGTACTAGGAAAAAACGTCTTAACGTCTTTAGGTATGGCTATATACAAAGTCGCCTTGTTGTTAGGTTGTGAATAAGATATTTGTGCTGAAATCCAAGATTAATTACCTGAGCCAATACTTTAATTAATAAACCGATCGCTCAATCCCAACATCTCGCGGAAGTCTTAAAGAATTTAAGTATGAAAGTCAAATTGATATCTCGATTGATAGATAAATGCGATCGCGCAAGTCAACAATCAATTAATCAAATTGAGGATGATATACATCACGAAAGAAACGTTGATGTTTAGGCGCTAGCTGCTCAATAACTGCTGGTTTGAAGTCTGGCTTATGGTGGCGTACATTGATATGGTTGTAAGCACAGAAAATTGCTATCCGAGGTGATTGAGAGTTTTGCCAAAAATCAGCAGAATGACGGACTGCTTCGGAAAAAATGACTAAAGACCCCGCAGGACAACCATAGCTCTCCCATAATCCTGAATTTCGGGCATCTATACTCTTGATAGGATTAGTGCGGATATTGTAATTAGCTTTGTGGCTACCAGGAATAAAACAAGTCCCACCTTTATTTTCTAGAACTTCATTCAATTCCCAAACCACCCGCACCATACCAGCATAAATCCGTCCATCATGGAAATTGTAAGCATAGTTAGGATTGGTAGTACGTCCACCCGCATGAGGTTTCCATTCACCTTCGCCTTGCTGACGATGGCTCAAAAAGACATTTTCTAAGCGAATTTTTTCGGGGTCAGGATCGATGACATTTAATAGCACATTCATGACTTCCCGATGATCGATTAGTTGAGCAAAAGGGCCTCCTGGTAAATAACGCTCATGAGGGGGTAGTGATTCAGGGTTATTTTTTTGGCGCAGTGTAAACTCTTTAATGACTTCTATTTCACTTTGACTCAGTACAGCTGGTTTAACAATGTAACCCTTAAGATCGAAAACAACTCGGTCATGCTCAGACATATTTACTCCTGAAAAACTAGAACGGTTAGAAATCAATTTGGTTAATTTTGTCGCCTTCAGGACAGCTTTCTGGGATTTAAGTTTAAATTGATCTTGAAGTCGGGATAAATGGCTCATGTCGCCTAATAAAAGTATGCTTAGAATAACTAACAGCGGTTTTAATGCTTGATCAATTTAGCTGACAAAGTTGAACTTTATTCTTCTATAGCGTAGCGATTGTTTTTAGCGATGACCAAAGAATAAGACACGGCTACGTACATTGCCCAAAAAGAATTATTCATCGTGGTGATCGTACCCTCGGTTAAATTAGAAAGCAAAATATAAGTCAAAAATAATAGAGGCCAAAATCCTTCTGGAGTATTGGTTTTTCTCAGTAATGCTAAAGACTGCTTGCTAGTAATCACAAAACCTGCCAGAAAAACACTCAACCCAACCAAGCCGATGGACAGCCAAATGTCTAGAAATCCGTTGTGGGCATAAATTACAGCTATTCTCATTGCCAACTGTATATATCCTGAAGGCCCTTCATAACCATTCCAAAAGGCAGCTAGCCCATAACCAAACAAAGGACGCAGTTGAATCTGATCCCAGACATATCGCCAAATATCTGTTCTACCTGATAAACTTGCGTCTTTTCCTACTGAACTGAATAAGGAATCGGAACCGATGTATCCAGCAACCCAAATTAGAGCAATAAGACCAATGATAGTTACGGCTAATACTGCTGAAAGCATCACTTCGTATCGCCATCTAAAAATACGATAGATAAGACATAAGATGAGCATTACGCCAAAAGTAGCTAAAGCAGTTGTAGATTGAGACATTACCATCGAAGCGCAGCCAAGAACTAAGAGTACCCAATAAATCCAACTGTTCTTTTCTCCCCGAATAGCATTTAAGAAGAAAACGACACTTCCAAGAGCCATAAAAGCACCGTATTGATTTTTGTGGGTAAATACACCTCTCAAGGCACCTTCATGAACTCCTGCCATTATTCCATATTGAGGTATGGCGACTGCCAGCAAGATGCTTAAAATTAGTAATAATCCATAAGTCCAGCCAAATAAACTCAATTGTTGGCGAAGAGTATAGCGAGTTGCCAAATATAGCCCAAAACTAGTAGTTCCTAGAGCATAAAGAGAAAATCTCAAAGTTTGAGCTGGATTTACCGACCAAAAACAGGAAAAACAAATGATTCCCATTAGGATCCAAAGAAGTTTATTTTGAGAAAATATTGAAACAACTCTTTTCCATCTAACTAATAACAAAATCCAAGTTATTAGATAAATTAAAATTGACATTTTGGCGTTGATTGACAAGTCGAAGCTACTAATATCTATACCGTCTCCCTCGTTTGTTCCTTTGGTTAGAATTAACGGCGTGATAGCATTTGAGATATGAATTAAAGAAAATATGGAAAAAATAAATTCAAAAATTTTTAGGATATTGCCTTCGCTTTTTGATGCTATATAAGCACTATTCATAATGATTAAATAAATTTAATTTCTGTTTGATATAAATAATTAAGCCAATTAACAATTAATATGACAAATTTTACCTTCTTTTTTAACTGAAGGTAAAATTAAGTTTTTGATATTTTATACTTTAAACAGTAATTTCTCAGTAAAGAAGACAAAAATATTGCCTTACTTTAGTTTGAGTGGGAAATCGGAGTAGCGATCGCATGACCTACACACCAGTCAATTGTATCGTAAGAATTTTCGATCTGAGTAACTCGATAGTTTAACAACTCAAAAAAACTGGCTAATTCTTGATACTTGCGTTCGTAAGCAGAGCGATCGCCATCATCAACTTCATAGATCACCGTTGGTTGATAGGTTTTAATGGTTTCGGTCATACCCTTAAGCACATCTAACTCTGCACCTTCGACATCCACCTTGACAAAGTTGGGTGGCTCTATTTTGTTTTGAGCAATTAAATCGTCTATGGAAACTAGATCGACAGTTGCTTTTCCTGCCAGATCTGGTGGCGCATCAGCAGTCGCTAAGGCATGTCCTCCTGAATATTTAGCCAGCAATAACTGCCCTTCTCCACTAGTATGAGAAACCGCTTTGGCAATCACTTCTATTTGGCTAAAGTTGTTTAACTGTGCATTGTGGCGAATACTCTGGGCATTTCCTGACCCTGGTTCAAAAGCGTAAACCTTACCTGTATCTCCAACTAATTGGGCGGCAATGATACTGAAAAAGCCGACATTAGCACCAATATCGTAGAAAACATCACCAGCTTTGAGCTGTTGAGCAAATAGCTCTTGAATTGGGATTTCATAAGTACCTAACGCTAATTCAGGGCAAGACTCTCCTGGATTAAATTTCAACCCTTGAGCTATGCCATTCCTCACAGCTACATCTCGCTGTCGTAAACCCGCACTAGCTAGGCGATATTTTAAGGAACTAGGGTTGGAACTAGCCAAATTTTCCAAAATATTGACGGGAAATAGGGGTAAAAGGCGATAAACTGCCTGTTTAATCATGATTTTGCTCCTGTATTGATCGTCCGACGAAAGATTTCTTGGGTTTGAAAGAAACATTTAAGCCACTCTCCCTTAGAGACATCTTGAAGTAGTCCCCAATTTGGATCGTCAATTAAACGTTTCATTTGAGTTTGATGTTGAGCTAAAGCAAGCTCTTTTTGTGACTTAACTGGTTCAATGGCAACGCGGTAATTAAATTCCTGAATTAATTGCCAGCCCAGTTTTGCCTTGATGCTAGCTTTAAGATAGTTAAGCTGCGAGTTGCGATCGCTTTGTGTCCAGGGAAAATGATGCCAATACCAGACGGGGTATTCATAAACAGCGACTTCTGGCGCATGGTTTTTCAAGGCAGCCAAGACAATTTGGGTGGTGGCTAAATGGTCAGGATGGGTTTCGCGAATATAGGGAATAAACAGCTGTTGAGGCTGATTTTGCAGTAGTAGTTCCTCGACTTGAGCGATCGCCTTAGTTAATGACTGCGACAATTCTCCGTCACGAAAACCTAAAAACACGACATTTTCTGCCTCAACGTTTAGGGTTTGGGCTGCCTGCACTGCCTCTTGCTGGCGCAACACAATTAATTCCGCTTCGGGTATAAAGCGATCGTGAGAACGGCTGCCATCAGTCATAAAGACAATTTTGACCTGAGCCTCGCATTCTCGTTTACGAATAATTGTTCCGCCACAGCCTAAAGTTTCATCATCCTGGTGGGGTGCAAAAACAATTGCCGAAGCTGCTAAATCTATGTCTGATAGAGGTTCAAGCTGATTTAGTTGTCTAAGATAGCGATCGCGCAACTGCTTTCTGAGTATCATTGAATTCTAACTCTACGCCGATGGCTGCATAAGTGTTAACTAAACTTGCGGCAATTTTTGACCAAGTATAACGTTGCCAAACTTTTTTTCTACCTGCTATTCCCATTTCTCTGGCGCGATCGGGATTAGAAATTAATTCTACAGCTGCATCCGCCAACTCCTGGGGATTTGCTGGCTCGACCAATAAACCAGTGACACGATCGTCCACAATTTCGGGCATTCCGCCTATTTTAGTGGCAATCACGGGAGTTTCAGTTGCCATTGCTTCCACTAAACTCATACCAAAAGCTTCACTCAAAGATGGATTAATCACCACATCTGCTTGCTGATAGTAAGGTAAAAGTTCTGGTTGCCGTAGCGAACCCGTAAAGATCACCTGAGAAGTTAAATGAGCAGGAATTTTGCTTTTAAGGTGTTCTAGATAATCAATACTGTAAAAGTCTTTCAAAGCTTGTACTTCAGGTTCAGGCTGTATATCGCACAGCAGCTCCCTAACAATTACCAGATGTGGCCCAGCTATAGTTAAGACAGCTTGAGGATATTGCTCTGTAATCTTAATAAAAGCATCGATTAAATCGTGTACGCCTTTTTCAGGAGAAATACGACCAACAAACAGTATTTGTGGTGCATTTTTGGGTTGCGGGAGGCGCTCTTGGGGACAGGGAACAAAATAATCGGCATTGACACCATTATTAATGGTTCGACAGATTCTCGCATATTGAGGAAAGCGAGCTTTGATTTTATTAGTAATATAGTCGCTACAGCTAATAACTAAGTCTACTTTGGCTAAACGCGAGGCGATCGCCTTTGGTTCAAGTCGATTAACCCATTCGCAATGAAGGTGCAGAACTATTTTTGCCTCTGGATTGCGATCGCGAATTATCGGCACAAACTGCGAAAAGTTATGAATATGAATGATGTCACATTGACGACGCGCAGCATCTTGAGCAACTTGCCAACCATAACCAAAATGAAACCAAGCAGAACCAAAATAGGGCAGCTTATTGTTAAAGTTTAGTTTGCTGACAATTTTTCGGGGAATTTTTAACAAATAGTCTAGTTTAGGGGAAATAGCCTGATACTCTATATATTCTAGTTGTCTGGCTTGCTCCCAATTATGATTATGCTCTGAAGTTGCTCGCGAATTAGCAGAATTTGCCGAACCATAATAGATTACATCACCATACTTAGTTAAGTGATTACCAATCAGATAACTCCAAATTCCAGTCGAGTCGCTTCCTTGAGGAGGAGCAGCTGTTGTCCAAGGTTGATTGACAAAAGATAATTTCATAATTAGTCTATTTCCCGTCTAAACAACCACAAATAATGATTAGAGTCTAATAATTTCATGATAGATTTGATTACTTCTCTTCTTTATTTGACTATTTAAGTTTGACTATTTAAGTCAGCTATATTGATGCATTGATATATTGCTATAGTGCTATAGTTTTGCAAGTATAAAATCAATAATAACTAATTAATATGAGTCTTTTCTTTTCTCTTTAGTTTAATCATACTTTTGAATAAACTTTCTTCATTTATAAAAGTTTTATATTACTAGATTGAGCTTTATGAAATCTTTATATTAAATTAAATCAAAAAAAGTAATAGTCTGAACATAATTTTATTGAATTACCAAGGTTCTTTTAGCGGTTTTAAAGTTATTAATTGCGAGTATAATCAATTGAAAATTAAGATATGTATATTTTGCTAGCTTTAATCGGTTTGAAGAGTTTAAGTCGAAAGTTAAAAAATATTTCACAAAAGCCTTTAGTTAAAAATAGTCTTTGGGAATTATTAGCCAAAGCTATTAATGTGATCTGCCAAGCTGTATATTTCACAGTAATTGTGCGAGTTCTTGGGGCGGAAAGCTATGGTGCATTTGTGGGGATTACTGCTTTAGCTGCTTTAATTTTTCCCTTTGCTAATTTGGGTAGTGGAGATGTGTTAATTCAGCAAGTATCTAAAGATAGAAAAGTTTTTGCTAGCTACTGGGGCAATGCCTTAATTGTTATTTTAGTTATCAGTTTGCTACTAACCTTAATTACTTACTGGTGTTCTCCGTTAATTTTTCCCAATATTGCTAATTTACCAGCGATCCTCAACATTTTATTAGCAGATTTAACTGGTTTAGCTATATTTATAGTTAGTGCTAAAGCATTTATGTCTCAAGATTTTCTCAAAAATTCTTCTTTACTCCAAATTATTAGTACAGTCACCAAATTATTAGCAGCTATATTCTTAACAACTTTTGAAAATCCCTCTTTATTAAAGTGGTCTTACTTATATTTATTCAGTGCGCTAATTACAGCAGCGATTAGCTTCATTTGGGTAAGTAAAACATTAGGTTTTCCTAACGCAGCACCAAAAGCAATTCCCACAATGGTTCATGAAGGAATTTACTTTGCCATCGGCGAATCTGCCTACAATATTAATTCTGATATTGATAAAACAATGCTGGCGAGTATGGCTACTTTAGAAGCAACAGGTATTTATGGCGCAGCATATCGCTTAATTCAGGTTAGTAGCATTCCCATCTATGCTGTATTGTCTGCTTCTTATCTCAAATTTTTTCAGGAGGGGGTAAGCGGCATCAAAGGGTGTTTAAATTTAACCAAACGGTTACTCCCTTTTATCGCTATCTACGGCACCCTCTCTCTGGTAGGGTTGTTATTTTTTGCCCCCTGGGTAACCTACCTTTTAGGCGACGAATATCAAAATGCGATCGCTACAGTACGTTGGCTAGCACCGATGCCTATTCTTGGCTCAATCCAGTTATTATTAGCCGATACCCTCACAGGGTCAGGGTTTCAAAAAACTCGTAGTGCGATTCAAGTAACCACCGCTTTAAGTAACGTGGGCTTAAACTTCTGGTTAATTCCGTTATATTCTTGGAAAGGTGCAGTTTGGGCAACATTAAGTTCTGAAAGCTTCCGTATTATCTGTCTGGCGATCGCTGTAGGCTGGTTTTATCGGCAACAACAAGAAATTTAGGCGTTATATGAAGTCCGTTTAAACAATTTCAATTAAAACTCGCGCAAAGACGCAGAGGCGCAAAGATTTTATTAGAAGCACTTAAGTGGACTTGATATTATATGAAATACAAATAAGAATGATACAGATAAATAGTCCCCAAGTCCCCAAGTCCTCAAGTCTTCCATTTGTAGCAAACATTTGTAGATTTCATATTACTTATTGGCTGACCATAAAATCACTAAAGCCACTACCCGTATCATCCCCCCATTCCCAATTAGCCACAATGCCCAGACGATTAATGTTCAAGGGGCTAGCCCAAGGATAGACATCAGTAAGGGCGCGATACAAAACGGTTTGATGGTTAACTTGGACTGTATAGTTATTGCCATCAAAAACAACTCTGAGGGTGTAAGGCTGTCCAAAAGCGATCGCCTGACCGATATTTGACCACACTGCATCATAAATTTCTTCAAAACCGTCAAGACGGAAAAAACAGGAAATAGACTCTCCTTCATAAAAGTCATCCAGCCAAGTATTGATAATGATGTAGTTATCTCGATCTTGCCAAAAAATCAAACCAGCTCGACCTTTTTCTCCTTGTCCCCGTTCTTTTCCTGGTGGCAAAATGGTTACGGACACATCGGCAAAATTGGGATTGTCCCAAGCTACAGTATAAGCGGTGCGCCCTGGGTTAGGATGCTCAACGCTAGCCTCTATTAAAGCAATGCCAGACTGAATTTTAAATACACCTTTACCAAGAGTTTTTTGCCAAATGCGATCGCCTAATGAGGTAGTTTTACCAGCTAAATCTCCCTGTCCAACTTGAAAGTCATCTTTAATAACGATATCTGTACCCTCACGCCACCAAGGTAATCCTAAATCGAGAGTAGGCAGAGAAACGGTACGAGGATGAGCTTCAAAGTTTTGCAGATATAAATCTGAATTTTGCTCAAATATAATTATCCCTACTCCTGTAGCGGTTGCCAAGCGGTCATCTGTCACCAAGCAATTAGTCTCTGGTTGTGCTGTGCGATCGCTGATTAGTTTACCATTCAGGTAAATTCTTAACTCTTGTCCGTCATCTAAAATTTGCAGATATATAGTGCTATTTAAATCGATGAAATCTTCCTTACTGACAAATATCTTTTGAGTTTGACCAGCTTCAATCAACTGAAGACAAACTTGTTCGTGATTGAGACGACAACACCAATAATTATCTCGATCTTGAAATCGCCAAATTACGCCTAAATCTGCTGGTTGTCCCGCCCAAATTTTTAGATGCAATAGCCCAGAGGTTGCTTGAGGAGCAAGAATAGCTAAACTGTGCTTTTCTGTCGCCATCAAACCTTCTGGAGTACGCTCTAGACTACCAGATAAAACTTGCCAGCTTCCTCCTACTTCAGCATTCATAGTTGTTAGATTTCCCAGCCCTAAAAAAGCATCGGCTGCATGAGCAGTTCCATACCAGGAAGCTAAACTGCTAACTGTCTCCGTTTTGACTCCATAAACCCTAGTATCCGCCCGAAAGCCAACTTGACCGAGAACACTTTGATGGATACCTGCATAGACGACTGCTTCAGCATTAATAGCATCGATTGCTACTGGACGTAACTGTGGATAAGCTGGTATACCATGCACCTGCGGTAAAGATGAAGCATAGTAAGCTGCCCCCTGTTCCCTTAAGATAACCACATAATATACAGGGACGTTTTGCAATCCACGAAACACAGATAATAGATTAGTTCCCACTGAAGCCAATAACTCGCCGTTTTCTGCCCCCGTAGCCCGCACCACAAAACCATTACCTTGAGTCGGGTTGGCAGGTGACGCATCGGCAAACCAACCAACTGCTAAATTATCGTCAATTTTCGCTAAGGGAAAAAATTTAGTTCCTTCTGCTGAGATCCGTACCCAACTCAATAAACGTCTTAGCGTTCCCTGTTTTTGTCTACTACCTAACCAAGCTAAAACCCTCTTGCTAACTGATTCAGTCTCACTTCCTTTTAACCAGCGGGAAATCCTTTTAGACAACCATTCCATAGTCTCCGCTTGGGAAGTATTGTGACCGTTCAGCAATAGTACAGCTACAGCTAAACCACTTTGACGTTGATATGGCCCATAAGCAATACCCTGTCTCCCCCAGCCTGGTTGGATTAAAGGTTTAAAACGCAGAGCATGATTATCAATGGCGATCGCTTTTTCACGATCTATTCCTGTTCTGATAATATCGCTAGTTGTATTAGTTCCAATAGTTTTGCCACTAGGGCGATCGTCTGGAAAAAGATCGGTAAATTGGCTCATTTAAAAACTTAAGATGATGTTGGCGATCAAAAAGCGATCGCCTAAATTATAAGTTTTAATTATTAATTATTTACAGCAAAATTTAGTTTTTTTCGGTTGAAATAAAATCATCATTTAAAATTTGCTCTAGAGAATAAGGGCAATCAACAGGTATATGAGCAATGTTGGACTTGAGTATCGCTTCTTTTCTCGCTCTAGTATAAATAGTATTTAATTCTTGTTCTGTATAATTTCTCAGAGTTTTTGAATCTAAATACTGTGATAACTCAAACCGAAAATTGCTAATCTCTTCCAACCAACCTTGACCGCTCCATTGTCTTTCTGTCTGCCAATAATGATAGAGTAGCAAGTGTTTAATTAGTTGCTTAAGAAAACTAACAACCGCTCTTTTTTCACTTCTACCCAAATTTTCTATTTCCTCGATTAAATTTTCCCAATCTAATTGATTCAATTGACCTGCTTTTAAAAGTTCGATGGTTTTTTCTAACCACAGGTAATAATCTTGCTCGTATAGTTGTTTTAATTCTGAGACTTGAATACTCATCTATGTTTTTATAATTTTGCAAGATGGGAATTATTATTTAGAAATTATAACGTGATCTGAAAAGTAAGGCGATCGCTCTTTTTGTCTAATCTCAGCTAAAACAAATGATATTATTTTGAATATACATTTTTTATAAATTAAGTAGTTACTGCTTGTCTTACCCATAATTTTTATGAGCGTTAACCAAAAAGAATTTTATGTCATTATTGAACGAGACGAAGATGGTTGTTTTGTTGGCGAAGTACCTCAACTAAAAGCTTGCTATAGTCAAGGTGAAACTATTGATGAATTAATGAGTAATATTAAAAAAGTTATAAAACTTTGTTTAGAGGAGTAAAGCTAAATAGTTGCTCTTGAATTTGTTGGCGTTCATAAAGTTATTCTATATAAACAGTTTAATATATTCTCTTATCTTTATTACTCAAACATGAAAAACTAGAATTATTAGATTATGTATTGGAGTAAAACATATTGATCGCTGATTCTAAAATTTTACATCTTCCGAAAGTCAGTTTAGAAACTAAAGAGTTATTACCAGAATATTCTGGTATATATTATGTTGTTGATGAAAACAAAATAGTTTGGTATGTAGGAAAAGCCCAAAATATACGTAAACGCTGGCAAGGTAAAGCTCATCATCGCATTTATCAATTGAAACAGCTAAAACATAAATATTTTGATATTTATTACGAAAATATTAGTTTATCTCAACTAGATTTAAGAGAAAAACAGCAAATAACTAAATGTAGCTTTGAGTTCATCCGATCTAGTAGTGAATTAAGACTTGATAATACTACAGGTTTGTCTCAAGTTTTTGCAACAGAACCGAATTTTTATATCAGCCAGATGTGCGTCTCATTAGTAGACGCATTCAACTTTTCCACAGCAAATTTCTCGCATCACGCAACTATACCAAGTAAACTGTTAAAATTATGAGCAAAGAAATCAGAAGACTGCATAGAAGAAAAACGGATTTCACCAACTTTTCTAGTAGTGAGTCGCCTGATTTGCCTAATCCAACCGAATCAATCGAACCATTGATTCAACAAGATGACGATAATGCTTCTTCTCTTCAGCCTCCGATAACTAACTCTTGCTCCACTGTCAGCACGAATGACATCAATGCCATTCGTGCTGAATTACTCGAAGATCAATATCATTCTGATTTAGCTGAGTCTAATTATTCTGACGACACCCATGATTGGGGTTGGGATCGCCAAAAGCTCTCTGATGACTATTGGCACTTCCTTGGACGTTATGAATGATTCTCGGACTTGCGATCGCTTTACCTCCCAGTCATCTCCTATCCTGTTTCAGTAATACTTTTACCAAGCAAGGTGAACAGATTAACTTGAATGGTGAACTGACGGTAGATTTTCCTGAAGATGTGAAGATACCTGTCGAACCAAATCAAATGGTTACGGCTGAGGTTGTGGGAAGTCAGGTTAAGTTTAGTTATTGTAGTTTGAGGAATGCGATGCCCTTCGGGCTGGCGTTTGCGGAGCAAGTCGTAGACTCAGCCAATCGCGTACTTGGCTTTTGTTTAGCAACGGGGAAATTTTGGTCGCTAAGGAAAAGTAAAGTGCCAAAACCCCTGTAAAGAATGGATTTTAATTTTACTCTTAAAATTATCAGGTGATCGCTTATAAAACAGATAAGCATTCTTTAGGCGAGTGTCCCACTTTAGCCTTTTACTGGGACAGTTTTCTCTGAAACCATGCTAAATGTTTGTTATAGACACTTTTAAAATTATTGCCCAACCATCAAAAGTGGGCCAGTTAACATTTAAAAATCTCTTACCGACCAAAATTTCTCGTCTGCTATACAAACACCTGATCTACAGACAACCATCTTTCCAGCATTATTTCTTCTAAATTCCTGTAACTCAAAGCATATTTAAGATACCAGCGAACGCAGAGCAAAATTATTTCTCCTTGAAAATGTTTCCACTTGAATGGTTCCTGTGAGTTCATCAGTTCGGGTAATTATTAGCACTTTGATTGTACTACCGATCTATCCTTAGTTTTTGCAACGGAACCGTTTGGACTGTCTCACTGTGAATACAGTAATCAAAAGCCAGGAATAAGCTAATATGAACGTCTAATTTGATCTATCCAGGTAAAATATGTGTATGTATTTACTTTGATCGATACCACAGTTTAACTTATCTGTTACGAATAGTTAATTATGGAATATTTTCAGTTATTTCAGCCAATCTTTGATGCTTTTGATAGTCAAGTTGCTTTAATCGACCGAGAAGGCAAAATTATTGCACTGAATCAAGCTTGGAAAAATAATTCAATTAATAGTGGTTTTTCAAAGAACACGAGTATTGGAGATAATTACCTCAATGTATGTAAGACTATAGTCGGTAGCGAAGCAAAATTAGCTCGAAAAATTGCCACAGAGATTAAGGCGATCGCTCGCTCAGAGAAAACTGAGTATAAACTTAACCACAATAGCGAGAATTTTAAGCTAGAAAATCCTTTAGTTATTCATATTAAACAAGTCAAGCAAGATAACTGGTTTGGAGTCCTGATTATTCAGGAAAATATGACCAAGCAGATGCAAACAGAAATATCTTTACGTTCGGTAGTTGAAGGTACGGCTGCTGTAACGGGGAAAGACTTTTTCCATTCTTTAGTCTATCATTTGACTTGCGCGCTCTCGGTTAACTATGCGTTTGTCACAGAATGTTTAGAAAAAACTAGCCCTGAGCGAGTCTGTACCTTAGCTTTTTGGTGCAAAGAAGACTTTGGTGAAAACTTTGAATATGCTATAGCAAATACACCTTGCGAGCAGGTTATTGCTGGTATATCTTGTCATTATCCTAGGAAGTTACGGACTTTTTTTCCTCTAGACCACGATTTAGCCAAATTAAATGCGGAAAGCTATGTTGGTGTTCCTTTGGTCAATTCATCAGGAACAATTCTGGGACATTTGGTCGTCATTGATGAGCGTCCGATGGAAGACGGATCCACTGAACTATCAATCCTCAAAATTTTTGCAGCCAGAGCAACAGCCGAACTAGAGCGTCAAAAAGCCGAACGACAACTAGCTTATGATGCTTTGTACGATCGCCTGACCGATCTACCCAATCGTAATTTATTAAGCAATCATCTTAATCGAGCTTTAGAAAAATATCGACGCGATCCCAACCGCAAATTTGCGGTCTTTTTTTTAGATCTAAATCGTTTTAAATATGTTAACGATAGTTTAGGTCACAAAAGTGGCGATCTACTTTTAGTGGGGATCGCCCAGAGATTAAAAACTTGTTTACGTGCCAGCGATATCTTAGCTAGATTGGGAGGCGATGAATTTGCAATTTTGCTCGAAGACATTCAAACTCTATGTGAAGCAACCAAACTTGCACAACGTATTCAACAAAGCCTAAAATCCCCATTTCATTTGGGCATACACGAAGTTTTTACCAGCGTCAGCATAGGTATTGCTTTTAGTGAGCCTGACATAAATTCGTCAGAAGACTTATTACGCAATGCCGATATTGCCATGTATAAAGCAAAGGCTTTAGGCATTACTAATTATGAGTTGTTTGATGAGAGTTTGCATACTCAAGTAGCAAATCGACTAAGCCTGGAAACTGATTTTCATCATTCTCTCGACAGAGGAGAATTTCGACTGCACTACCAGCCGATTGTTTCTTTAGTTGATGGTCGAGTAGCTGGTTTTGAAGCTTTATCGCGCTGGAAACATCCTCAAAGGGGATATGTATCTCCAGGAGAATTTATAACCCTAGCCGAAGAAACAGGAATGATAATTCCCCTTGGCTGGTGGGTTTTGCAGGAAGTTTGCTATCAGTTAAAGGAATGGCAACTTCAGTTTAATAATCCTAATTTGACCATAGCAGTTAATATTTCTCAAAAGCAGTTTTCTCAACCTAATCTAATTGATTCGTTGATTCAGATTCTACAAACAACTGGCTTAGAACCTCAAAGTCTGCAATTAGAAATTACGGAAAGTCTTTTGATGCAGGATGTCAAAATAACTATGAAAACTTTAAGGCAGCTAAAGGTTTTAGGATGTGGGCTACATTTAGATGATTTTGGTACGGGTTATTCTTCTTTGAGCTATCTCCATAGCCTACCGATTGACTCACTTAAAATTGATCGCTCTTTTGTTAAAGCAATTGATTCTAAAGGAAATAATAGTGAAATTGTTGAAGCTATTGTGATGATGGCTAAGAGTTTAGGCTTAAAAGTGATTGCCGAGGGAATTGAAACTAAAGCTCAACTTGCTAAATTACAAACTCTTAAGTGTCTTTACGGACAGGGTTATCTATTTTCTAAACCTTTAAACCCCAACTCTCTTTTTAATTGGTTAGTAACTAGATTAAGTTGAATATTTATCTAAATAAAAATATTTAAACATTTTTACTTAAATATTTTTACTTAAAATTATTTTTTCATCGGCACTATCACTGATTTTTGTTTTGTTTACTAAATATTTGGACGTTCAAATTTAAGTAATTACTACATTATCAAATCGCAAAATAGAAGTTACTGTTTGATTGTTCAAGTATTTTACTTAAGTGAGCCATGAGCATTAACACTGAACTTCAAAGCAATCGTGCCAAAAACTGTTCTAAAAGCGAATATAAGGTTGTAGTAATTGGTGCTGGTCCTCAAGGCATATTATATGCTTCTTGGCTGAAACAAGCACGCCCCGAACTGCAAGTAGTAGTTCTTGAAAGAGAGTCACAACCAAAGTTTAAAATCGGAGAAAGTACGCTTTCGGGGTTTTGTAAAGCACTTCGTTCTGTAGGAATCTCCCAAGAAGCTCTTGAACTACTATTTTTTCCTAAAAATGGCTTAGGTTTTTTTCACGTTGACGAATCAATTGAAAATGTCACCGAAGCACCAGAATATATTTTGGAAACATTTGATGAAACCTTTCAGGTTGAACGACGTTTACTAGATGGCTTATTGATTACCAATGCTCGTCGCTTGGGAGTAGAAGTGATTCAAGGGGCGCGAGTGGATCTGACTAATTCTCAATTGAGCGATCGCGGTAACACTATTGCCTATCGTTTTCAGCAACAAAAATATGAGATTAAATCTCAGTTAGTAGTCGATGCCAGTGGTCCTGCTAGCATAATTGCCAAACATCTCGATTTATATAACAAAGAAGACGTAAATTTTCAAAGCAATGCTGTTTGGGGCTATTTTAAAAACGTCAATCGTCTCGGCGATCGCACTGACTGGCAAAAGGTGGCTCAATTTAGCCGCGATCAATATACCCAACATTTCTGTTTTCGTGAAGGTTGGATGTGGTACATTCCTCTAGTTTCTTGGGAAAACGTACCCGAAGCCGACAGAGAGTCGATGTTCAATCGCTTTTTGGGTGGAGAAGAATTACCCACTAAAGCAGAATTAGCTGCTCGTCATGGCTGTCCTGAAGAGGATATCATCAGTATTGGTATGGTGTTGCGTCAGGATCGCGATGACAAATTTGCCGAAGGACGTAAAGTAACATTCGACCATTATGCCCAACAATATTCTGCAATCGCTGAATTACTTGAGGGTGCTGAACTCGTCTCCGATCTTTATGGCGCTGAACAAGCTTTAAGAGCGCGGGCTAACATTCGTGGCTATGCCGAACAAGCGGTAGGAGATGGTTGGTTAAGCATTGGCGAAGCAGCATTTTTTGTCGATCCTCTAATTTCACCAGGCTTAACTGGTGGTGTGGCAACTGCTTATTTTGCTGCTCAAAGCACTCTTAGAGCGATCGACCGTAACAATTTCTCCCAAGAAGCTTTTGCTGATTACGAAGCCTTTGTGGGCAAACTGTATGAGGCTCTAGAACGAGATAATCAGCTTGTCTATATGTCGTTTAATCACCCCAAAGCGATCGAACTAATTCAACGTTTCCAAGAAATTGATGCTCGTCGACACTTTAATCAGCATATTACGTCCGATTACTGTCTTGCGGATACTAACGTTTGGGGAATTCTCAATCCAATCTATCAATCATTACAAAAGCAGCTTTGGCAAATCATGCGAGAAGCAGAGATTGCCGTAGACGAACAAAAAGCAGTCAATCAGCAAACAAAGGAAGATTATGAAGTGATGGTCTCAAGAATTGAAGCTTATTTGGTTAATTATTTAGATATTCACACAGAATTGACTCCTTACATTGTCCAAAATGAGACAACTGAAAAGTTACAAACTGAGTTAACTTGTGTTAAATAATTTATTCGATCTCGAATTTAGTATCTTTCCCTAAAGAGATTGGAAAAGATACTTTTGTAAAAATTTCTTGTCTACTACACCAATTAAATCAAAGTTTTAAAAGGATAATTTACCCAATGCCAGTACCAGAATGGTTACGAACTAAAGAAATTACTACCCGTTTTCGAGTTGGTCAAGAAGATTGGCAGGCAGTAACAATTTTATTAAATGAGGACGGTGGAAGATATGTAACTCCCGATGGTAATGAATCAGGATCATTGCAATATCTTGCTCACGGCAAGCATCCTTTAGGAGGAGAAGTGCTAGTTTTGCACTGGCTAGAACAAAAAGGGCCTTTAGAGGGTCATACGGGCATAGACACCTTATGGTTGCAGCCTCAAGGTAATGCCATTAAAGTTTCTGGTACGTTTTTTCTTGATCGCAGCCATGACTATGGCGAAATAATTAGCTAATCTTGTCAAGAATTTTTATTTTAAGAGATGACTGCACGCGATCTCCCCAATTATCGGGCAACCACTGCCAAATTCCCGACCAAAAGCGATCGCCATGAATTAAGAGGGTTCCGTTGCAAAAACTAAGGATAGATTAGTAGTACAATCAAAGTGCTAATAATTACCCGAACTGATGAACTTACAGCAACCATTCAAATGGTTAGACGGAGAACTCAGTTGTAATATTGTCTTAGCAAATGTTAAAGGGGTTAGAGAACCCTGGGCTTTTTGGCGTTGCATAATAGAGGGATGAACTCAAGCTAAATTTATATGCAATGTCCTGAATGTTCTAAAGCGATTGTCTTGAATGTCAAGTTTAATTTGTCTTTTCAGGCGATCGCTAGACAGAAATTTTTATTCAAAACAATTTGACATCAACATTTTTTTGATGTTTTAGGTTTGATAAAATAATTTCTAGCCGAGTTAGTTAATTGGTAAGAATTCAGGTACTAAGTTGAGGGATTAAAGAAGGGCGATCAATAACACCGATGGTTGCCAATAAAGCTTGAGTGAAAAAATTCATCACAGAGCGACCCTGAAAACGGCAGGTTTGAATCAC
>JAHHHZ010000018.1 GCA_019359095.1 Pleurocapsa minor HA4230-MV1
TTCCATCTAGCTTTGGCAGTTTGCATCGTTTCTCCCACTTATTTAATACAAAAAATTAATAATAAACAACAACAACAAAGACACATTTTTTTTATGCAGTATAATTTTAGCTTGTTACAATAATTAGTTTATATAACATAGTCAGTACTGTATAATAAGTACATGAAGTTAACACTGCAAAAAGGTATTGACCCCATAACCAACCAAATCATTTGGCTAATGCTGAATGAGGACTATGAATTGGTTATTCCCGTACAGCAGTACTTGACCTTTTTAAGTACTACCAAATCACCCAATACGGTGAAGTCCTACGGTCAAGACCTAAAGTACTGGTGGGAATTTCTAACTCATAAATCCTTGGATTGGCGTGAAGTCAATGTGTCTGATATGGAAAACTTTGCTTATTGGTTGAGAGTAGGTGACACCAAAGTTGTTTCTATGCAACTAGTAGCAGCTATTAGGTCGGAGAAAACTGTCAATCATGCCATTACTGCTGTGACTAATTTCTATGACTATCACATAGCCAATAAGACAGTAGATTTTAAGCAGTTTGAAAGGTTTTATCTACCTCGCGGTATTAGTCGTGCAGGTAGCAAAGGCTTACTTACTGGCATTGCTAAAAGTAAGCTAGTAAGACAAAAGCTAGTCAAATTAAAAGAGAAAAAGAAGTTTCCTGGCTGTTTAACTGATGAGCAAGTAGAAACTCTTGTGGATACTTGTAACCGTCTTAGGGACAAGCTAATTATTTTGATGCTGAATGGGACAGGATTACGCAAAGGCGAACTTCTAGGGTTAATGAATGACGATATAGGAGACTTTGACCAACACTATGTTCGAGTAGTGCAAAGAAATAATCATCCCAATGGTGCAAGAGCTAAAGGACAAGAAAGGACTATTCCTGTAGTTTCCGAACTACTAAAGATGTATAACGACTACCTTATCTATGAATATCCAGATACGGATTCAGGATATGTATTTGTCAACATTTGGGAAGGTGAGAACATAGGTCAACCAATGAATCCTTATGTACTGAATACTATGTTTAGAAGATTATCTGAAAAAACAGGTATTCATGTCTATCCACACTTATTTAGACATACCTACGCCACAAGGTTATTAAAGGTTGGTTATGCGCCAGAAAGAGTTAAATATCTGTTAGGTCATGCCAGTATTCAAACAACATTAGATGTTTATTCTCACGTAATTGATGAAGCAAATTTATGGGAAGTGATTGAAAAAGAGGAAAAAGAATGAGTGTTTTATTTGATTGGAATCATGAACCTAATAAATGGTTAATTGCTCAAAATGTAGAGGCGAAAAAGCTATTAAGTAATCCTTTATTACAGAAAGATGTTTGGCGAACTATTGAAGACTTAGGACTAGAAGTAAATCGTCATAATAGAAATTTAACTATTAATTTTGAGTCAATCAAACAAGATTGGCTAAAGTTACTAACTAAATTATATGTACTAATTAGAAGTCAGCATAAATTGTCAGTAGACTGTATTCGTCAACACCTTGTATATCTAAAAAAATTTTCTTATTTTCTTGAAACGCAATTTGTTTCTAACCAAAATCAAATTAATAATCACCTTTTTGATGAGTTTGAGTATCATCTTAAATGCTCTAGATTGTCGTTAAGCTATATTCAGCGTCACTATGTAACCTTAAAAAGCTTTTTTGATTTATGTCGTCAAGAAAAATGGTTAGAAATCGATACTTATTGGTTTCATGGCAGATGTCAACGAATTAAACCTAATAATAACCAAATTGAGTATATTCCCGAAGAGATATGGCAACAGCTAGATGAAAATATTCATTATCTTCCAGAGCCTATACAGAGAATGGTTTTAGTAATTAGAGGTACTGGTTTAAGAATTGGTGAATTACTTAATCTTCCCTTTGACTGTCTTAGAAAAAGAAATAATAAATGGCGATTAAGATTTTTAACAGAAAAATATCAAGTGAATGATGAATTGCCTATTTGTAGAGAATTAACGGCAGTAATTAAAGAGCAGCAAAAATATATTAAAAATCAATTTAAAGGAGAATATAAAAACCTATTTTCTAGTCATGAAATTAGAAATAATGGAAAATATGTACCAACTCCAAGAGTAATGAATAGAAATACATTTAATAATCAGTTAAATAAGCTAGCAACTAAATACAGCATTTGCACTAAAGAAGGGAAAATTTGGAAATTTCGGTCACATCAATTTAGAAAGACAGTAGCTACTATTATGACTAACGCTGGTGTCAGAGATTTAATTATTCAAAAGTATCTTCGACATCGTTCTCCTGATATGCAAAATTACTATAAACATCTTCTTAAACAAGTAATAGGAGATGAATACCAAGAATTAATGAAAGAGACAAAGTATGTTGATAGTACAGGAAAAATAGTTGCAATTCATAAGCCAAATAATCCGATTACTGAATTAATGCGAAGAAAGATGTATCAAATTACAACTCAGTACGGAGAATGCCATCGATCAGTATTAAAGTCACCTTGTCAAACGGTCAACGCTTGTTGGCGTTGTGAACATTGGCTAACTTCTAGCAACGATTTAGATGCTCTAAAAGGCGATCTTCAAAGAGTAGAAGTAGAGTTAAAAATAGCTGAGAATGTAGGAATGGTCAGACAACAAAAAGGATTAGTTAGTGACAAACAAAATCTAGTAATTAGGATTCAAGGATTAGAGACAAACCAATGATAAAAGTTAATTGGAGAAAAGACTATCATGGTGAATTTGTTTGTCCTTCGTGCAATAACTTTGGAATAAAGTTTTTAAGAAAACATAATCAGAGTGAAGTCAAGAGCTTGATATTTAAATGTTCGCGATGTAAAAAATATTGTAAAACACCTCAAATAATAAATATTACTTCGGTATCAGACTTAACTAATAAAGGTGTTATTTGGTATACAAATCATAAAATAGAAGGTTTTATCTGTCCCTATTGTCAAGATAAAAATATATACTTTACCGAAATTGCTAGCAGCACTGGTAAAAAAAGATTTCAATGCAAAACCTGTAAGAAAAGATGTTCAGAATCTACAAGTTTAAAATTTAATAATATTAGTCGAAGAAGCAGTAATATTCCTTCTATAACTCCTTTTAATTTTGAAGCAGATAAATGGGACTTGAGAGCAATCAATCCTAATTTTGATGCGTTAGATATTACAAACTCTAGTGCTATTTTTGAATGTATAAATCCTAAATGGTTTAAGCATGAGGTTAAAAAATATATCGAGCATTTATGTCATAAAAATAGTAGTTTCTTTTCAATTCAACTATATCTATCTGAATTTCGGAGTTTTTCTCGCTATTTAAAACAACAAAATATCACCAATTTTACTCAAATTAATCGAAGTTTAATGCTTGATTATTTTGTTCGAGAAGAAGCTTTTACAGTACGCAAAATAGGTACTTTGAGAAATTTTTTCCAGATAGGAGTGGTAAAAGGTTGGTTTGAAATCGACCAAGATGTCATTAGAGACGAAGATTATCCTAAAAAACGTAGAGGAAATCCCGACCCACTGTCAGAGAAAGTAAGAAAACAAATCGAGCAAAATTTAAATAAATTACCTGACCCAATTGCTCGAATGTGGATTATCTGCTTTTTTGCTGCTATGCGTCCTTCAGAAGTAGCATTACTAAAGCAAGACTGTTTGATACAAGAAGGAGAACATTGGAAGTTAGTATGGCAGAGAAAAAAAAATCACGATTCCCATTCCGTTCCAATTAGTAGAACCATTGCCAAAGTAGTCCAGGAACAACTTGAGTATATTCAAGATTTGTGGGGGGATGACTGGAATTATTTATTTTGTCATTATCATGGATTATCAAAAAATGATTCACTGCAACCAAACATAGTACCAGTCAAAAAGGTTACTCCTCGAAGTTTCAATCCTTTATTAATTTGTATTCGCACTCTAATTAAAGATCTTGATATCCGCGACGAAAATGGTCAACCTGCCAAATTTACAACTAAAATTCTCAGAACAACTCGCTTGACTCAATTATTCGAGCAAGGACACGATTTAGCAGTAGTTAGTGCTTGGGCTGGCCACAAAAACTTTGCTACTACTAGCACCTATTACACGAAAGTTAGTTGTGACCTCATAGAACAAGAAGCAGGTCATATTCAAAGAGCATTGGTCAATAGTGAAGGTCATCGCATACTTTATGAATCTTTTCCTAAATCTTTCTGGGAAACTCCACAGGCACACAAATTAGAATTATCTGGTACTCATATTAATACTCCTATCTATGGTTACTGTGGACTAAATCTAGACCAAGATTGCCATAAATTTAGAGCTTGTTACACCTGTGGTAATTTTGTCGCTACACCAGAAAAATTACTTCAATACATCAAAACTCGCGATGATTTAAGAGGGAAAGAATCTCAAGCTTTGGCATTGGGTCAAGATGTTTTGGTCGAACAATTTGGAACTCAAGCCGACCAACTAGACAAGATTATTGCATCTTTGCAGGAGGTAGCATGAGCAATCAAGATACCAAAGAATCGAGAATTAATAATCTCAAGCAAACCCAAAGACAAAGACAAGAAGATGCGAAAAATCGAGTCTATCAAGCTATTGAAAGATTACATAAACTCCATGCTAAAATCAACTTTCATACTATAGCTAGAGAAGCACAGGTTAGTGTTAGTTATCTCTACAAATATCCAGAGATAAAACAGTATATAGCGGAGTTAAGAAGTCAGCAAAACTCTTTACCCGTTTCCCCTGTAGCTAAATCTAATTCCACATCTAGCGGTAAAGTGATTACTCGTCTTCAGGAGAAAATCAAGAAGATAGAAGAGGAAAATAAAGAACTGAAGCGAAAGTGTGAAGCATTAGCTGGTCAAGTATATCGCGCCCATCATCTTCAAGCACAGATAGAGAGATTACAACAAGAAAATGAAGATTTGAGAGCTAAGTTAGGGAAACAAGAAATAGCGAAGAAGGTAACACCTATCGATAAAAAGCTTCGCAGTACTGAAAAGGAAAAATCGGCTAAAAAACAAACAGCACAGTTCGATATGACAGAAAAAGTTCAGTCAGAGTTAGAGCAATTAAGAATTGAATTGAATACTACTCTTTCTAAAACAATAGGTACGGCAACAGAATCAACAATTTTAGATGCTATTGAAGCACTCAAATATCAACTGACTAAACAGGATATTCCTAATGCTGGTGGTTGGTTGAATAAGGCTATATCTGAAGGTTGGACTAAGCCTGAAATAACGACTCAGCAGTCAACTAAACCAGAACAAAAGATAGTAACTGTTTCCGATAAACCAGAGAAGAAATTAGTAGACCCTAATCAACTCAAGAAACTAAGCAATATTTTTAACAAGAAAAATGACTGATAGTAATAACTTTCTAGGCAATATCGAAGCAGAAGAAGCTATCTTAGGAGGGATTTTATTAGACCCCGAAGCAATGGCTAAAATAGCCGATATTTTACCAGTCTCCGCTTTTTGTTTCGATGCACATCAACAGATATATCAGGCTGCTTTAACACTGTATCAAAAAGATAAACCTACTGATTTAATGGCTGTTTCGACTTGGCTTGCTGACCATAAGTTACTAGATAAAGTAGGAGGTCAAGCTAAATTATCACAACTATTAAATCGCACTGTTTCTGCTGTTAACATCGACCGTTATGCGTTACTGGTACTCAATAAATATCAGCGTCGTCAATTAGTTCGAGTCGGTCATGAAATAGTTGAGTTGGGTTATGAGACTACTGCTAAGTTAGAAACTGTTTTTGATGCTGCTGAAGAGAAAATATTTGACCTAACCACGAACAAAAAAGATAAGTTTCATCCAAAACCCATTAATGAATGTCTGGCTAATGTCTTTAACAAGATAGAACGAGGTTCATCTCCTGCTTATCCAACTGGTTTAACTGACTTAGATTCTCTGATTGGGGGTTTAATCAAACAGGATTTGATTGTAGTTGCTGCTCGTCCTAGTATGGGTAAAAGTTGGTTGGGATGCTATTTAGCTAATTTTGTGGCTCGAAACGAAAACAAGCCCGTGGTGTTCTTTTCTGCTGAAATGAGCGAAGAACAGTTAACTAAAAGATTCCTCTCGATGCATACTAGCATTGATTCACAGAGATTAATGCACAATCAGATATATGAAGAGGAATATGATGCTTTAGTAGAAGGGTTAGGTAATTTAGCAGAACTCCCAATCATTATTGATGATACTCCAGCCAGTGAATTAACTCCTACTAGAATACGCTCTGTACTGCGTCGCATTCAGTCTGAAAGAGATGAATTAGGTTTAGTGGTACTGGATTACATTCAAAAGCTGGGAGATAGAGTAGCAGGTAATCGCGCACAAGCTATTGGTAAGTATTCTGGTGCTTGTAAGGACATAGCAAAAACTTTTAATGTTCCTTTTGTGGTTTTGGCTCAGATTAACCGTGGAGTGGAAGGACAAAGTAACAAACGCCCTTCTATGGCTGATATTAAAGACAGTGGCGATATTGAGCAGGATATGGATTTAGGACTGCTGCTTTATCGAGATGAGTACTATAAGTCAGATACCGAAGATAAAGGCATTATGGAGATTATTGTTGGTAAAAATCGTAATGGTGGTACTGGTACTTGTAAAGTGTTGTTTGAGCCAACTTTTGGGGGATTTGACGATATGTAACTCAGGAAACAAGCTCCGAACAGATAAAAACAATTAAATTAAGTAACTCTGTAATTGCTATACCCAACTCCGAACTTTATCTCTTAATTTGACTTTAGAGATGTCAAATTAATCTGCTGATTCTGTATATTCGCAAAAAATGTTCAATCCAACTTTGACTATATACAGGACAATGATTGTAGCGATCGCTGGATTGATTGGTAAAGTGGTTAATCCAACTAAATAAACAATTGCTCCTGTAAGTAAGGTAGCACTACCAGGATTTTTATTGTAATCAGAGAGCTTCGAGCGAAAACCCTCATCACCACAAACTTCTTGGCGAAGTACCTTTTGCGTAACTTGCCAAAGAGATTTTCCTTCCCCGTAATCTTGTATACCGTTTTTTTCTGACCACAGTTGGTCAAAACTAGCGTCAAATCTACCGTTATGTTTTTCTAAGACAATGATTGCTTCTTGAGCCGGTGGATAATTTTGCAATAGGTGGAACTTTGTTTTCATTTCGTTTGTTGTTAACTGTATTTCCATTTTGCCTTTATTCTTTTTAACTAAATATCCTAAAAATCTTGTTTAAAAAAAATCTATTTTTTTTATTAATTGATAGTCCAGCAGCCTTCCAAACATCCTTCCGCAAAATTTTTAAGTGTTGAGTACTTGTTACCTCACACACAACCCTCTCAAACTCTTTTTCTCCCAATACTTTAAGAATTCTTCCCAAAGCATTGATATTTGAACTATGCAGATAACAAATATTGGGATTGACATCATCTTTGTTTAATCTAAAATATCTACATATCCAGCCTATTGCTTTAATATAAGTTGATATAGCTTCATTCCAATTTTTCTGTATTGCTAAGGTTTCACCCCACTCTGTTAAAGTTATAGATGCCCCCAAGTAATCTTCATAATCTTTTTTGATTGCATAGGCTTCTTTAAAATAAGTGATAGCGTCATTAAAACGTTTCTGTTCTCTAGCAACGATTCCCAAACTCTCACACGGAGAAGAAGATTTATATAGATCTTTTGCCTTTATATATATTTGTCGAGCCTTTTGAGAATAAGAAATTGCATCATCAAAGTGCCGTTGTTTTTGACTCAGTAAACCCAAATGATAATAGGTTGGAGCGGCATGATATGACCCTTTACAGTCTTCAGCAATTTGTAAGGCTCGTCGTAGATAAAGTACCGCTTCCTCATCTTTATCTTCCGCTTCTGCTATTATTCCTAAATTATGATAAGCACTGGCAGCAATACGAAGATACCCTTCATCTTCACAAATTTGGATAGTATCTTCGCAATATTTTCTTGCCTCATCTAAATCTAACTTCAGGCGCGCTAAATTACCTAAATTGAGATAGAGATTAGCAATTTCATATAAATCATCTTCATCTTCAAATATTTGCCGAGCAGTTTGAAGATAACCACTTGCTTTTTTGAGCTGTTGTTGCTCAATTGCTAGTAAACCTAATTGTCTATAAGTAGAAGCAGCACTATGAAAATTTTTTGTTTGCTTATCAATTTGTATAGCTTGATCATAATATTTACTTGCTTCGTCAAACTGTCTTAGCTTTTGTGCTAATCCACCCAAACCATAATAAGCTGACCCAGTTAAATGGGTTAAAGGAAGATTTTTTAGCTCTGGATTTTTTTTAGCTTTTATAAGTTCATCTAGAAGTTCCTCATAGATTTGTTTTGCTGTTTCTAAATCAAATAAATCTAAACCCTCAGCTCCGTCAATTTCACGTAGACAAAGCCAAGTATAAAAAGCATCTTTCCCTTTTTTCTTTACTTCTTTAGAATTCATGCCGATTTGACCAAGTATCCTTTGGCGCAAAGAATTTCGCTTTGAATTATCGCCTATTCTTAGGTATACATTACTTAAAGCTCGAACAATTGCATAAGTTTCATCCCAAGCTTGTTGCTGTTCTGCCAGTCGTAAATTAAGCAAAAGATTTGGTTCTTCGATTAAGAGTAAAGTGCTAGCCGTTTGGCTTTGATTAATAAGTTCTTTATCATACTTTTGCGCCAAAGCTGCATAAAAATACAATAGTTTTGTTTGCAGTTGATTAATTTTTTCTTCGCTATAAAGTTCAAATAGCCTCTGCTGCAAATACCAAGGAAGAGCGGGATGAATTTTATAAACTGTTGTTCCAACCTCATTGTAACGTTCTAAAATTCCTGCATTCACAGCTTCGTTTAAAATTTTAAACCAATCATCAATATTTAATATCTCTCCGAAAACAGCTTGATACGCTGGCTGACAAATTTCTACTTCTTTTGATACAAAAAAATCAAGAATTTGAGCATTAACTATTTTCGAGAAAAAAGCTAGAAAAGGCAAGTGTTTTTGAGTACGTTTTGATAATTTAGAAAAAGAATAATTTAGTGATATTGTAAGAGATTTATCTTTTTTTTGATGAGGGAAATCTGAAAAAGCGTCTAATCCTAATCTTAAGGCTTCGATTAGTTGTAATGGTGTTTGTTTTTTTAAACAAGGTAATATTACTCGCAAACATAGCGGATGATTTCCTAACAAATGAAGTAATTCTAAATATTCTTTGGGGAGATTTTTTTTATCTATACCCGCAGTTCGCAAAATTCTGTTAGCTAATTCTTCTGTATCTTGTTGATTTAGTCCACCCAATTTTACTAAGGTGTAACTACAGTCAAGCCATAATTCCTCTTGGCGACTAGCAATTAGTACCCACGATTTAGCTTTACGTAAGTTATTAAGAAATTGTTTTAGTTCATTACGTTCCTTAGCAGATAATAGTGGTTTATCAATAGATTGAAAGCCAGTTACAGACTCAAAATTGTCCCAAATCAGCAGACAAGGTTTATCTTTTAGGTATTTCTGAACTGCTGCTGTTTGCTTCTCAAACAAATACTGGGAAAATTTATCCCCCCAAACAGTTCTTCCTACCTGATTGATTACCTGACTTAGCCCTGCACCATGTTCAAAAGATGTATAAAACATTTGTCCACCACGTCCCTGGGTTTCCTCTAGCCAACGAGCAAAACCACAAGCTAACTGGGTTTTTCCTATGCCTCCCATACCTTGCAACAGCACAAAGTTATTTTTACGAAATGCTCGTTCTAACCTCAAGATATCGTAATCTCGTCCAATAAAACCGTAAGCTTCTTCTTCTGGTAAGTCTATTAATTTACTAGGTTGTGGCTCATCTAAAAACTGGTCTAAGTCGGTAAAATCTTTTTCTTGAATATTGCTAGCTTTACGAAACGGTGTATAGCTTTCCTGCTGATATAGAACTGGTATTAACCAGTCTTGTAAAGGCAAATCTCCTTTGGGACTAGGACATAACTTTTTGTTTATCATTTCTCTGCGTCCTGCTGCTACAGCATTAGCTAAACTATTTCCCTGCACCAACTGCTCGTACAAACGTCCAATAAAATGCTTCGCACCCTCTGCGTAAACCGAATAACCCATTGCTACTACGCCTTTAGCACCCAAAGCTACTAAGCGCGTTGCCACAGAAGAAAAACTTTCTTTTCCCTCTTGGGCAGATTTGCAAGCATTCAAAACAAAAATTGGCACGTTACAATCAATTAAATTTTGAGCTATCTGAGCAGCATTAACTTTTTGCGGTGAACCATCCTCTGCTTCAAATACTAAGAGTCCTTGCCCAGCTAGATCTCCAAATTGATACTGTAATCCTGTACTATTAAAGTCAAAGTCTCCGTGTCCATCAAAATGAACGATGTGGTAAAAGCCTTTATTATTGTTTATCTCTCGTTCAAATGCCTCAAAACTAGGAGGACGCAATACTTTAAGGTTGACCTGCTGCTGAATAGGTTGTAATGCTAAAAGCATAGGACGAGCAATGGTTTTAAAGTTGATATCCTGTTCTCCATAAGGACGAGAAATTACCAGTAAAATGTTGAGTTTCCCTTCTTTTATCTCTTCCATTTCAGCTCGGACAGATTGAGAATTGAGGCTACGATACATCTGTGCGAGAGAAGGAGCAAGAAAATTTTTGTCGTCAGGAGAGTAAAGTAATTCCCAAGGTAGATTCAAAACTTCTGGTCGCTCGGAAGAAATGCTGAGTTCGCAGTTATCCAATCCTTCATAGGTGGCTGCTTGGAAAAACTGTCGCGTTTTTTCACTGTTGCGAAACACCAATTCAAATAGCTGTTGTCCCCAATCCTGAAGCTTCTGCTCAACTTTAGCAGCCTTATCTGGCTCAATTCCATAGGGAAACCGAAGATACTCTTCCAAATACCAGCGCAACTCATCAAGTGCTTTTTCATCAAAAGGATGCTTAAAAGGTATAGGAAGGGAAGAACGAGGAACTTCTTTTCCTCTCTGCCAGGAAAGTTGTATCAGATCATCAAAATGATTGATCGTTAAACGATTCTTCGGCATATTTGTTATGTCGGACAGTATTTAGGTAATTTAATTGTTTTAATTGTACCGAGTAATTTCGACGGATAGAGATGCTCACAATATTTCTTTGTCATTAAGGTTAAATTTGTTGACACAATTTATGAGTAATAAGTTTTTAAATTTTATCTTTGCAGAAATTCAAAGTAACAAAGAAAAAATACCTCTTAATTTCAAATAACTCATTATAGAAAATATACACAAAAATAGAATAATCAGATGTTAGTATTGTGGAGACTTAGGGGCAGATAAGCATACTTATTCTTCCTCTTCATTATTTCTTATTTTTTTTGATTTTTTTACAATAAACGGCAATATTAACATAATTTGCAACATATCAATAACCAAAAAAGGATCATCAGTCTTTATAAAAACAAAAATCATCCATAAAGAAAGAGATATTAATCCCAATATAGATAAAATACGAAGCCTATTTTTATAAATTTTTAATGCTTTGCTCAAGGAATATTCAAGAGGTAATTTATAAGGATTATCACGCATTTTAAACTTTATCTATTTCTTAATGTTTGAGTAATTTCGTGTTTTGTTTTCATTATTATTGTACAGATATCTATTACCAAAAAGCTAAAGACAGCAATAAATGTAGAGCCATTAAATAGCCATTGAAATATTCTAAACAGTTTCTCATCAAGACCAGATAATTTATATTTAGTAATAATTGTATCTGTAAGATCGGCAAGAAGAACAGTTACTATTAACCATAACAACAAAAAAAAAGCCGTCAATAATAATACTTCCTATTACTTGAGAGCGAACTTTAATCTGCTTTTTAAGTTCATCATTAATCATTATTTTAGTAATTGAATTGGTGTGTATAAGATTGTTCACGATTTGACTTTCCAGAAACAAAATTAGTCAAGCTTGAAGAAAGTGCGGAAACTCCATAGAGGACTATTGACGATATTGGCAAAGGTGTATTTTAAATGTAATATCAATTATTTTAGAAGAAGTTTTTGGTTGACTTTATGATTTTTAAGCTTATTCACAGATAATAGAGTCAACGATTAAAACTTGTTATAGAAAGTATACACTATGCAAGAAAGCTTTTTGTTGAACGTTGTAAATGCTGTGTATTATATAAACCTA